>NZ_DSDD01000392.1:0-14008 GCF_011048875.1 Rhodovulum sp. | reverse complement strand
GGTTTGGGTGGTTCGGCGGGTCTGGGCGCGGGTTTCGGGGCCTCGGCGGCGCGCATGACATCCTCTTTCATGATGCGGCCATCGCGGCCGGAGCCGGTCACGGCATCGGGGGACAGGCCCTTTTCGGCCATCAGTTTCTTCGCCGAGGGGGCGTGTTCGATATCCTTGCCGGTTGTCGGGGCGGGTGCCGCGGCAGGTTTGGGTGCGGGGGATGCGGCGGTGCCTTCGCCCGCGACCAGCGTGGCCAGCTGGCCGCCGGCCGCAACCGTTTCGCCTTCGGCTGCGAGGATGGTCGACAGCGTGCCCGCGGCCGGGGCCGGGACCTCGACCGAGACCTTGTCGGTTTCCAGCTCGCACAGGATCTCGTCCCGCTCGACATGGTCGCCCTGGGCCTTGAACCAGGTCGAGACGGTCGCCTCGGTGACGCTTTCGCCGAGGGTGGGGACCGTGACGGCGATGTCCTGCGCGGCTTGGGGGGCGGCGTCTGGCCGGGCGGCCTTGGCCTTGCCCGCGGCGGGTTTCGCGGCGCCCTCGGTGATGGTGGCGAGCAGCGCGTCGACCGAGACGGTCTCGCCCTCGGGGGTGACGATCTCGCCCAGCGTTCCGGCGGCGGGGGCGGGCACCTCGACCGTCACCTTGTCGGTTTCCAGCTCGCACAGCATCTCGTCGGCGGCGACGGTGTCGCCGGGTTTCTTGAACCAGGTGGCGACGGTGGCTTCGGTGACGCTTTCGCCCAGGGTGGGCACGCGGACTTCGGTGGACATGGGATCACCCTTCGATGGTGAGCGCGTCGTTGACGAGCGCGGCTTGTTGGGCCTTGTGCTGGCTGGCGAGCCCGGTGGCGGGCGAGGCGGCGGCGGGGCGGCCGACATAATGCGGGCGGTGGTGGCGGGCGTTGATGCAGGTCAGCACCCATTCGAGATTGGGCTCGATGAAGGACCAGGCGCCCTGGTTCTTGGGCTCCTCCTGGCACCAGACCACTTCGGCTCCGTGGAAGCGTTCAAGCTCCTTCACCAGGCTGAGGGCCGGGAAGGGGTAGAACTGTTCGATCCGCAGCAGGTAGACATCGTCCAGCCCGCGGGCGTCGCGTTCTTCCAGAAGGTCGTAATAGACCTTGCCGGAGCAGAGCACGACGCGGCGGATCCCGGCGTCGGGTTTTAGCTTGAAGTCCGAGGCGCGGTGGGTTTCGGCATCGTCCCAGAGCACCCGGTGGAAGGAGGAGCCGGTCAGGAAGGCCTTGGCCTCGGACACGGCCAGCCGGTGGCGCAAAAGCGATTTCGGCGTCATCAGGATCAGCGGCTTGCGGAAGCTGCGGTGCAACTGGCGGCGCAGGATGTGGAAATAGTTGGCGGGCGTCGAGCAGTTGGCGACGATCCAGTTATCCTCGGCCGAGAGTTGCAGGAAACGTTCCAGACGGGCGGAGCTGTGTTCCGGCCCCTGACCCTCGAAGCCATGGGGCAGCAGGACGACAAGGCCCGACATGCGCAGCCACTTGCGTTCGCCCGAGGAAATGAACTGGTCGAACATGATCTGCGCGCCATTGGCGAAATCGCCGAATTGCGCCTCCCACATCACCAGGGCGTTGGGTTCGGCGAGGCTGTAGCCGTATTCGAAGCCCAGCACGGCATATTCCGACAGCATCGAGTCGATGACGTCGTATTTCGCCTGGCCCTTGCGGATATGGTTCAGCGGGAAATAGCGTTCCTCGGTGTTCTGGTCGATCAGCGCGGAATGGCGCTGGGAAAAGGTGCCGCGGATCGCATCCTGGCCCGCAAGCCGCACCGGGTAGCCCTCGGTCAGCAGGCTGCCGAAGGCCATCGCCTCGGCGGTGGCCCAGTCGAAACCCTTGCCGGAATCGAACATCTCGCGCTTGGCGTCGAGCAACCGGCCTACCGTCTTGTGCAGCTCGAAGCCCTCGGGCACGGTCGTCAGGCCCTGGCCGATCTCCTGCATCGTCTCTTCGCAGATTGCGGTGTCGCCGCGCTGGTACTCGTCGCCGCCGCCGCGCTTGATATGCGACCAGCGGCCGTCCAGCCAGTCGGCCTTGTTCGGCTTGTACTCCTTGCCGGCCTCGAATTCCTCGTTCAGATGCGACTGGAAGGCGGCCTTCATGTCCTCGATCTCGCCCTCGGGGATCAGCCCGTCGGCGACCAGACGTTCGGTATAGAGTTGCAGCGTCGTCTTGTGCTTCTTGATCTTGAGATACATCAGGGGGTTGGTGAACATCGGCTCATCCCCCTCGTTGTGGCCGAAGCGGCGATAGCAGAACATGTCGATCACCACGTCGCGGCCGAATTTCTGGCGGAACTCGGTAGCGACCTTGGCGGCGTGGACTACCGCCTCGGGGTCGTCGCCATTGACGTGGAAGATCGGCGCCTCGACCATCAGCGCGATATCGGTAGGATAAGGGCTGGACCGGCTGAAATGCGGCGCGGTGGTAAAGCCGATCTGGTTGTTCACCACGATATGGATCGTGCCGCCGGTGCGATGGCCGACCAGCCCCGACATGCCGAAACATTCCGCCACGACGCCCTGACCGGCAAAGGCCGCATCGCCATGCAGCAGCAGCGGCAGGATGCTCTTGCGTTCGCGGTCATTCGCCTGTTCCTGCTTGGCGCGCGTCTTGCCCAGCACCACGGGGTTCACGGCCTCGAGGTGGCTGGGATTCGCGGTCAGCGACAGGTGGACGCGGTTACCGTCGAATTCCCGGTCGCTTGACGCGCCAAGGTGGTATTTCACGTCGCCCGAACCGTCCACATCCTCGGGCTTGAAGCTGCCGCCCTGGAATTCATGGAAGATCGCGCGATAGGGTTTGCCCATCACATTGGCCAGAACCGACAGGCGGCCCCGGTGCGGCATGCCGATGACGATTTCCGTGACCCCCAGCGCGCCGCCGCGCTTGATGATCTGTTCCATCGCCGGGATCAGTGCCTCGCCCCCGTCAAGGCCGAAGCGCTTGGTGCCCATGTATTTAACATGCAGGAATTTCTCGAAGCCCTCGGCCTCGACCAGCTTGTTCAGGATTGCGCGGCGGCCTTCGCGGGTAAAGCGGATCTCCTTGCCATAGCCCTCGATCCGTTCCTTGAGCCAGGCGGATTGTTCGGGGTCGGAAATGTGCATGTATTGCAGCGCGAAGGTGCCGCAATAGGTGCGTTTCACGATGGCGAGGATCTCGCGCAGCGAGGCGATCTGAAGGCCCAGCACGTTGTCGATGAAGATCGGCCGGTCCATGTCGGCATCGGTGAAGCCGTAGGAGGCTGGGTCGAGTTCCGGGTGCGGCGTGGCGTTGCGCAGGCCCAGCGGGTCCAGATCGGCGACGAGGTGGCCGCGGATCCGGTAGGCCCGGATCAGCATCAGCGCGCGGATCGAGTCCAGAACGGCGCGCTTGATCTCGTCATCGGTGACCTTGACGCCCTGTGCCTCGGCCTTTTCGCGGATCTTGTCCTCGGCGGCGCGGGCCTCGCTGACCGGGGGCAGACCGGGCCATTGGCCATCCAGCGCGGCGGTCAGGTCGTCATTGGGCGCGGGCGGCCAGTCGCGGCGTGCCCAGCTTGGCCCCGCGGCCTCGCGCTTGACCGAGACCTCGTCATCGCCGAGCTCCGCGAAGAAGCGGCGCCATTGCTCGTCGACCGCGTCGGGGTCGTCGGCGTAGCGGGCGTAAAGCTGTTCGACGTATTCGGCGTTGTGTCCCTGCAGGAAAGACGAGTCGTGGAAGGCGGTGTTGGGGCTTTGTTCGGTCATGGAATCCTCCCTCGCGCATATGGGGGGCGCGGCCGGTTCCCGACGGCCGCGCGCGCCCCTCTGGGGTTATGCCTCGATGGCTTTCAGCACGGCCTCGCCGAGACGCGCCGGGCTGTCGGCCACCACGATCCCGGCGGATTTCATCGCCTCGATCTTGTCCTCGGCGCCGCCCTTGCCGCCCGCGACGATGGCGCCCGCATGGCCCATGCGCCGGCCGGGCGGTGCGGTGCGGCCCGCGATGAAGCCCGCGACGGGTTTCCTGCGTCCCTTCCTGGCCTCGTCGCGCAGGAACTGGGCGGCTTCCTCTTCGGCCGAGCCGCCGATCTCGCCGATCATGATGATCGACTGCGTTTCGTCATCGGCGAGGAACCATTCGAGGACGTCTATATGTTCGGTCCCCTTGATCGGGTCGCCGCCGATGCCGACGCAGGTGGACTGGCCAAGGCCCACATCGGTGGTCTGCTTGACCGCCTCGTAGGTCAGCGTGCCCGAGCGGGAGACCACGCCGACGCTGCCGCGGCGGTGGATATGGCCGGGCATGATGCCGATCTTGCAGGCCTCGGGCGTGATGACACCGGGGCAGTTCGGCCCGATCAGGACGGACCCGGACCCTTCGATCGCGCGCTTGACCGTCATCATGTCGAGCACAGGGATGCCTTCGGTGATGCAGACGATCAGCGGGATCCGGGCGTCGATCGCCTCGAGGATCGAGTCGGCTGCGAAGGGCGGCGGGACGTAGATCACCGTGGCATTCGCCCCGGTCTTGGCCACCGCCTCGTGGCAGGAATCGAAGACCGGCAGGTCGAGATGCTTCTGCCCGCCCTTGCCCGGCGTCACGCCGCCGACCATCCGCGTGCCATAGGCGATCGCCTGTTCGGAGTGAAAGGTCCCCTGAGAGCCGGTGAAACCCTGGCAGATCACCTTGGTGTTTTCGTCGACGAGAACCGCCATGCCCCTTACCCCTTCACCGCCTTGACAATCTTCTCGGCCGCATCGGACAGGTCGTCCGCCGCGATCACGTCGAGGCCGGAGCTGTTGAGGATCTCCTTGCCCTTTTCGACATTGGTGCCTTCGAGGCGGACCACCAGCGGGACCTTCAGGCCCACCTCGCGGACGGCCGCCACCACGCCCTCGGCGATCACGTCGCAGCGCATGATGCCGCCGAAGATGTTGACGAGGATCCCCTTCACGTTCGGGTCCGAGGTGATGATCTTGAAGGCCTCGGTCACCTTCTCCTTGGTCGCGCCGCCGCCCACGTCGAGGAAATTGGCCGGCTCCGCGCCGTAGAGCTTGATGATGTCCATGGTCGCCATCGCCAGCCCGGCGCCATTGACCATGCAGCCGATCTCGCCATCCAGCGCGATGTAGTTCAGGTCATATTTCGAGGCGGCGAGTTCCTTGGGGTCCTCCTCGGTCTCGTCGCGCAGCGACAGGACGTCCTCCTGCCGGTAGAGCGCGTTGGAATCGAAGGCGAACTTGGCGTCCAGGCATTTCAGGTCGCCGGTATCGGTGACGATCAGGGGGTTGATCTCGATCATCTCGCAATCGCGTTCGAGGAACAGCTTGTAAAGCTGGCCCAGCAGCGTCGAGCATTGCCGGATCTGCTTGCCTTCGAGGCCGAGGGCAAAGGCGACGCGGCGGCCATGCCAAGGCTGGTAGCCGGTCACGGGGTCGATGGTGAAGGACAGGATGCGGTCGGGGGTCCTGGCGGCCACCTCCTCGATATCCATGCCGCCCTCGGTCGAGCAGACGAAGGCGATGCGCGAGGATTGCCGGTCGATCAGCATGGCGAGATAGAGTTCGCGCGCGATCTCCGAACCCGCCTCGATATAGACGCGGCTGACCTGCTTGCCCGCGGGGCCGGTCTGGTGGGTGACCAGCGTGCGGCCCAGCATCTTGCGGGCCTCTTCCGCGGCCTCGCCGACCGAGCGGGCCAGCCGGACGCCGCCCTTTTCGCCCGCCTCGGGTTCGAGGAAATGGCCCTTGCCGCGGCCGCCCGCGTGGATCTGCGCCTTGACCACCCAGAGCGGGCCGTCAACCTCGCCCGCGATGGTCTTGGCCTCTTCGGCGCGGATGACGACATGGCCCTTGGACACCGGCGCGCCATAGCTGCGCAACAGGGCCTTGGCCTGATATTCGTGGATGTTCATCACGCTGTCCCATGCTTGTCGATTTCCGGATCTCTAATCACGGAACAGGGTGCGACGAAATGGTTTTCGGCCGGGATGGGCGGGATTTCGCGATGTTTTCGACTTTTGTGATCACGCCCGAGAAAAGCGTGATCACAACGCCTCCGGGATTCCGCCGCCCCATCGGTCGGTATCCTGTCGCCAGAAAAGGTGCGGACGTTCGGCCGCCTTGCAAAACGTTACATGCCGAAGCGATACAGGCGCAAATCGTCCGCGCGCGCGGTCCGGAGCGGGTTGCCGGGATGTCCTTACTGATGCGCCACCTGGCCTTGCTTGGCATGCTTGCCATCGTTTCGCTTGTCGTGGTGCTGTCCGACCGGCAGGCGCAGCTGATCGGTGACCGGCTGCAGGTCGTGCTGCCGCTTGCCGGGCTGGCCTGTGCCATCGCGCAGGGCAATGGCGTGCGCGATACGGGGGCGATACCTGCTGCTCGAAGCGGCGATAAAGGGGCCGAAATTCGGCCTTGGCGATGCGCCGATCAACCAGCGGCCGAGTGGCGGCGGGCATGGATTCCCGTCGGGCCACACCGCGGCGACGAGTTTCGGCGCGACCGCCCTGGTCATGGGCTGCCTGCGTGACAGCCCGGGCGCGCAGGCGCTGGCGGTGCTGTCGGCCGGGTTCGTCGGCGGATCGCGGATCGACGCGGATCTGACGGGCCGGACCGCGCGGGACCGGCCTGGATATGCCCGGGATCAGGCCAGCGTGGGGTCGATTGCCTGGCAGGCCTCGACCAGTCCGCGCACCGCGGCGACCGAGTTGTCGAACATCTCCTGTTCGGCCTTGTCCAGCCGGATGTCCACGATCCGCTCGATGCCGGCCGCGCCGATGATGGTGGGCACGCCGACATACATCCCCCTGAGTCCATAGGCGCCGTTGACCCAGGCCGCGCAGGGCAGCAGGCGCTTCTGGTCCTTGAGATAGGCCTCGGCCATCTCGATGGCGGAGGTGGCGGGGGCGTAATAGGCCGAGCCGGTCTTGAGCAGGCCGACGATCTCGGCGCCGCCGTCGCGGGTGCGCTGCACGATCGCGTCCAGCTTCTCTTTCGTGGTCCAGCCCATGTCCACCAGATCGGGCAGCGGCACGCCGCCGACGGTGGAATAGCGCACCAGCGGCACCATCGTGTCGCCATGCCCGCCCAGCACGAAGGCGGTGACATCCTTCATGCTGACGTCGAATTCGAGGCTGAGGAAATGGCGGAAGCGCGCGCTGTCCAGCACGCCCGCCATGCCGACGACCTTTTCGGCGGGCAGGCCCGAATATTGCTGCAGCGCCCAGACCATCGCGTCCAGCGGGTTGGTGATGCAGATCACGAAGGCGTCAGGGGCGTTGTCGCGGATGCCCTCGCCCACGGATTTCATTACCTTGAGGTTGATGCCCAGCAGGTCGTCCCGGCTCATCCCCGGTTTGCGCGGCACGCCGGCGGTGACGATGCAGACATCGGCCCCTGCGATGTGGGCATAGTCATTGGTGCCCTTGAGCCGCGCATCGAACCCTTCGGAGGGGCCCGACTCGGCGATGTCGAGCGCCTTGCCCTGCGGCACGCCCTCGGCGATATCGAAAAGCACGACGTCGCCCAGTTCCTTGATCGCGGCGAGATGGGCGAGCGTGCCCCCGATCTGCCCCGCACCGATCAATGCGATCTTGGGTCTGGCCATGTGTCTGTTCCCCGTCTGTTGGTCTCGGCGCGATGGGTAAGCCTTTGCCATCCATCGCGCAAGGCCGCCGCGGCGCGGCACGCCGGACGGGCAGGGGGCGGACGGGGGAAAAGGGTTCCGCGCCAAGGCGTTGCGGGCGCGGCCGGTGCGCTGCGGGGCAGGGCGCGCGGCGGCATGCCGGGGCTGTCCGGCGGGGGGGGGCGCGGCCCCCGGATGGGCCGCGCGTTGATTCTGGGCTCAGGTTCCGGGGCTCAGGCGCCTTCGCCCTGGATCAGGCTTTCGGCCAGCGTCTGCCAGGCCTCGCCGCTGGCGATCAGGCAGCTCACGCCCGAGGGCAGGGTGCCGGTGATCGTCCAGCTGCCGGTTTCGGGATTGGTGAAGATCTCGACCACCGCGTTGTTGGCGGCCAGTCCCAGGGCCAGGCGCGACTCGCCGTAGCGGTCGGCCAGAAGCGCGACCAGCGCCTCGCGTGGGGCGCATTGGCGGGCATTTTCGGCCTGGGCCTGAGCTTGGGCCTGAAGCGGGAGGGGCAAGGCGAGCAGAAGCGCGGCAAGTGCGAGGGGGCGGGTCATGGCGAAGGCTCCGTTCGGGGTGGCTGTTCTGGGTGGCTGTCAGCGTCGAGCCTGAAGGGGAATGCGCAACAAAGCCTGAGGGCAGCGCGCGCTGCTCTGCGTCGCAGCGCAAGATTTCTCTGCGATGCGGCATGAAAAGGGTTGCGGATTATGTCCCGCATATGGTGATTGGCGCAACAAAATGACCCAAGGGGAGAATCAATGGACCCGCGTGCCGGCTCGTTCCGTTCCGTTCTCCATATTCCGGCCTCGAAGGCGCGGGCGCTGGACAAGGCCCGGACGCTGCCCGCCGATGCGATCATCTTCGATCTGGAGGATGCCGTCGCCCCCGAGGAAAAGCGCGCCGCGCGCGACCTGCTGGCCGCGGCGCTGCGCGAGGGCGGCTTCGGGCCGCGCTTTCTGATCGTGCGGGTGAACGGGCTGGATACCGAATGGGGCGCCGATGACGTGACCGCGATGCGCGGGACCGGCGCGCAGGCGATGCTGCTGCCCAAGGTCGAGACCACGGCGCAACTGGATGCGCTGGGCGATGCGATCCACGGGGTGGAACTCTGGGCGATGATGGAAACCCCGCGCGGCGTGCTGAACGCCGACGCGCTGGCCGCCCATCCCCGGGTCGGGGGCTTCGTGATGGGCACCAACGACCTGATCAAGGAATTGCGCTGCCGCCCGCGTGCCGACCGCCTGCCGCTGGTCACCAGCCCAGGCCAATGCCTGCTGGCGGCGCGCGCGCATGGGATCGTTGCCATCGACGGGGTCTGCAACGCCTTTCAGGACGAGGAGGGTCTGCGCGCGGAATGCGCGCAGGGCCGCGACCTGGGCTTTGACGGCAAGAGCCTGATCCACCCCGGACAGATCGCCGCGGCCAATGCGGTCTTTGCGCCGACCACGGCCGAGATCGACCTGTCACGCCGCCATATCGCCGCCTTCGACGAGGCGCGGCGCAACGGGCTGGGGATTGCCGTTGTGGATGGTCGCATCGTCGAGAATCTGCATATCGTCACGGCACGACAAACGCTCGCCAAGGCAGCGGCGATCGCGCAACTGGAGGCTGTTACATGACCCTTATCATCTTCGGCGTTCTGCTCTGGAGTTTTGCCCATCTGTTCAAGCGGCTGTTCCCCGGCCCGCGCGCCGCGCTGGACGACCGCTTCGGCGCGGCGTCCAAGGCGTTCTTTACGGTGCCGCTGGTCCTGTCGGTGGTGCTGATGGTGATCGGCTATCGCGGCAATACCGCGCCCGAGATCTACCAGACGCCCGGGTTCATGGTGCATGCCAACAACACGCTGATGCTGCTGGCGGTGGTGTTCTTCGGTCTTGGCAATTCCAAGAGCCGGGCGCGGCAGCTGTTCCGCCACCCGATGCTTTATGGCTTTGCCACCTGGGCAGTGGCGCATCTGCTGGTGAATGGCGATCTGGCGTCCATCGTGCTGTTCGGCGGGCTGCTGGTCTGGGCGATTGCCGAAGTGCTGCTGATCAACGCGAAGGAGCCGGTGACGACCTGGCGCGGCGGCAGCCTGGCGGGGGACATCAAGCTGGGGGTGATTTCCGTGGTGCTGTATCTGGTGATCCTTGGCGTTCACATGTGGCTGGGCGTCTGGCCCCTGCCGGCGCCGGGTGCGGCCTGATGCGGGCCTATCGTCTGCGCACCGACGAGGATACCGCCGCCTTCTGCCACAAGGTCATCGAGGCGCTGGCCAAGGGGTGGGAACTTTACGGCTCGCCCGCTTATGCGCATGACCCGGCGACGGGGCGGATGCGCTGTGCGCAGGCGGTGGTGAAGGATGTGCCGGGGCTTTACGCCCCGGACCTGAAGCTGGGAGAGTTGTAAAGTCATGGTGAAGACCAATCCGGGGTGTTTCTTCGAGGATTACCATGTCGGGCAGGTGATCGCGCATGCGGTGCCGCGCACCCTGTCGGGCGGCGAGCGGGCGCTTTACCACGCGCTGTATCCTGCGCGGCACGCGGTTTATTCCTCGGATGCCTTCGCGCAATCCTGCGGGCTGCCGGGTGCGCCGATGGACGACCTGATCGCGTTCCATACCGTGTTCGGCAAGACCGTGCCCGATATCAGCCTGAACGCCATCGCCAATCTGGGCTATGCCGAGGGGCGCTGGCACCGGCCGGTCTGGCCCGGCGACACGCTGCGCTCCGAATCCGAGGTGATCGGGCTGAAGGAGAACTCGAACGGCAGATCGGGTGTCGTCTGGGTGCGCACGCGGGGGCTGAACCAGCGCGGCGAACTGGTCATGGACTATGTGCGCTGGGTGATGGTCCGCAAGCGCGATGCCACAGCACCCGCGCCCGAAACCGTGGTGCCCGCGCTGGCCGACAGCGTGGCGCCGAGGGACCTGGTGCTGCCCGAGGGGCTGGATTTCACGCGCTACGATTTCACCCGTGCGGGCGAGCCGCATCGCTGGGGCGATTACGCGGTGGGCGAGGTGATCGACCATGTGGACCGCGTGACGGTCGAGGAGGCCGAGCACATGCTGGCCACGCGGCTCTGGCAGAACACCGCCAAGGTGCATTTCGATGCCACCCTGCGCGAGGACGGCCGGCGTCTGATCTATGGCGGCCATGTCATCAGCCTGGCGCGCGCGCTGTCCTTCAACGGGCTGGCGAATGCGCAGATGATCGTCGGGCTGAACGCGGGCGCGCATGCCAATCCCTGTTTCGCGGGCGACACGGTCGCGGCCTGGTCCGAGGTGCTGGACAAGGCCGAGACGGCCGCGCCCGGGGTCGGCGCGCTGCGGCTGCGGCTGGTGGCGGTCAAGCCGGGGGCGGTGCCGGGCGCGCTGCGCGGCGAGGACGGGAAATATCTGGGCGATGTGCTGCTGGACCTCGACTACTGGGCGTTGATCCCGATGTAAGGCGGCCCCCGGGTTGTGATCACATGCCGCGCTGGCGTGATCACAAAACCCGGTTTTTTCGTCCGGCCGACGAAAAATCACGCCCGAAGCGCGGCGCAAGCCGTGACAAGGGCGCAGAAACCGTTATCAGATCGGGCGATAGCTGCGCCCAGACAAGAGGCACGCCATGGCTGAGTTCAACCGCGGTAACAGGCCGCTTTCGCCGCATCTTCAGGTCTATCGCCCGCAGATCACGTCCGTCACCTCGATCCTGACCCGGGTCACGGGGAATGCGCTGATCGTGGCGGTGATCCTGATCGTGTGGTGGTTCCTTGCCGCCGCCAAGGGCCCCGAGGCCTTTGCCCGCGCCGATTGGGTGCTGACCTCGTGGTTCGGCGATCTGGTGCTGACCCTGTCGCTCTGGGCGCTGTGGTATCACACGCTGGCAGGCCTGCGGCACCTGCTGTGGGATACCGGCCGCGGGCTGGAGCTGAAGACGGCCGAGGCGCTGGGCTGGGCGGTGATCGGCGGCTCGGCGGTGCTGACGCTGCTGACCGTGCTGGTCGTCTGAGGGGGAAAGCCATGCGTTATCTGACCGACCGCAAGCGCGCGCTGGGCCTTGGCGCCGCCAAGAGCGGGACCGAAGATCACTGGATCCTGATCGTGACCGGCGTGGCGCTGGCGGGGCTGATCCCGGCCTTCGTGCTGGTCTTCGGCCGCACGCTGGGTGGCAGCCATGAAGAGGTGGTCGCCACCTTCTCGCGCCCGTTTCCGGCGCTGGTGGCGCTGTTGACCTTGTGGGTGGGGCTCTACCATTTCCGCAAGGGCGCGCAGACCGCCATCGATGATTACACCCGCGGCATCCGCCGCACGATACTGCTGATCGCGATGATCTGCGTCAGCTACACGGCCATGGCAGCCGGTCTTTACGCGGTCATCCGCATCGCGATGTAAGTTCTTCGAGGGACCAAGATGGCCGCTTACGAATACGAGACGCATGAATATGACGTTGTGGTGGTCGGCGCCGGTGGCGCGGGGCTGCGCGCGACGCTGGGCATGGCCGAACAGGGCCTGCGGACGGCCTGCATCACCAAGGTCTTTCCGACCCGCTCGCACACGGTGGCGGCCCAGGGCGGCATCGCGGCCAGCCTTGGCAACATGGGGCCGGACCATTGGCAGTGGCACATGTATGACACGGTCAAGGGGTCGGACTGGCTGGGCGACACGGACGCGATGGAATACCTCGCCCGCGAGGCGCCCAAGGCGGTCTACGAACTGGAACATTACGGCGTGCCGTTCTCCCGCACCGAAAAGGGCCGCATCTACCAGCGCCCCTTCGGCGGCCACACCACCGAGTTCGGCGAAGGCCCGCCCGTGCAGCGAACCTGCGCCGCGGCCGACCGCACCGGCCACGCGATCCTGCACACGCTTTATGGCCAGTCGCTGAAACAGAAGGCCGAGTTCTTCATCGAGTATTTCGCCATCGACCTGATCATGTCCGAGGACGGGCAATGCCAGGGCGTCGTGGCGTGGAAGCTCGATGACGGCACGATCCATGTCTTTGCGGCCAAGATGGTGGTGCTGGCCACGGGGGGCTATGGCCGGGCCTATTTCAGCGCGACCTCGGCGCATACCTGCACCGGCGATGGCGGCGGCATGGTGGCGCGCGCGGGTCTGCCGCTTCAGGACATGGAATTCGTGCAGTTCCACCCCACCGGCATCTATGGCGCCGGGTGTCTCATCACCGAGGGCGCGCGCGGCGAGGGCGGCTATCTGACGAACTCGGAAGGCGAGCGGTTCATGGAACGCTATGCGCCGACCTACAAGGATCTCGCCTCGCGCGACGTGGTCAGCCGCTGCATGACCATCGAGATCCGCGAGGGCCGGGGGGTGGGCCCGAACAAGGACCATATCCACCTGAACCTCAGCCACCTGCCGCCCGAGGTTCTGGCCGAACGCCTGCCCGGCATTTCCGAAAGCGCCAGGATCTTTGCCGGTGTCGACGTGACGCGCGAGCCGATCCCGGTTCTGCCGACCGTGCATTACAACATGGGCGGCATCCCCACGAACTATTGGGGCGAGGTGCTGAACCCGACCGAGGACAATCCCGACAACATCGCGCCCGGCCTGATGGCGGTGGGCGAGGCGAGCTGCGCGTCCGTGCACGGGGCGAACCGGCTGGGCTCGAACTCGCTGATCGACCTGGTGGTGTTCGGCCGCGCCGCCGCGATCCGGGCCAAAGACGTGGTCGACGCCAAGGCCGCGGTGCCTGCGCCGAACAGGGCCTCGATCGACGCGGCGCTCTCCCGCTTCGACGGGCTGCGCCACGCCAGGGGCAACCTCGCCACCGCCGAATTGCGGCTGGAGATGCAGAAGACCATGCAGGCCGATGCCGCGGTCTTCCGCACCGACAGGACGCTGGCCGAGGGCTGCGAAAAGATGGCCGCCGTCGCGGGCAAGATGGACGACATCAAGGTCACCGACCGGTCGCTGATCTGGAACTCGGACCTGATGGAGACGCTGGAACTGACCAACCTGATGCCCAACGCGCTGGCCACCGTGGTCGCCGCCGAGGCGCGCAAGGAAAGCCGCGGCGCGCATGCCCACGAGGATTACCCCGACCGCGACGACATCAACTGGCGCAAGCATTCGCTGGCCTGGGTCGATGGCCCCAGGGTGCGCCTGGCCTACCGCCCGGTCAAGCTGGAGCCGCTGACCACCCTCGACGAGGGCGGCATTGACCCGAAGAAGATCGCGCCCAAGGCGCGGGTGTATTGAGGGCAGGCATTGGCGCGCACCTTGTCCCGACTGATATGGATTTCGGCGCTCAATGTCAGTGGCCTTGTTCCCCATGGCCGCAAGAAACTACGGCGTTTCTTGCCTCCTGCGGTGATGGCCATTGAGGGCAGGCTGTTCGAGTTGCACCCAGCAGAAAACTATACCGATTACAGGATGTTCGTGGATCGGAAGTTTGCCGAATCCCAATCGATCTCGCGTCTGCG
>NZ_DSDD01000029.1:0-14288 GCF_011048875.1 Rhodovulum sp. | reverse complement strand
GCTATTCGCCCGATGGCCGCCAGATCGTGTTCGAGAGCGACCGTTCGGGCGTGCCGCAGATATATGTCATGCCCGCCTCGGGCGGCGAGGCGCGGCGCATCTCGTTCGGGCAGGGGCGCTATGGCACGCCGGTCTGGTCACCGCGCGGCGACTATATCGCGTTTACCAAGCAGCATCAGGGCCGGTTCCATATCGGCGTGATGCGCACCGATGGATCCGAGGAACGGCTGTTGACCTCGTCCTTCCTGGACGAGGGACCGAGCTGGGCGCCGAACGGGCGGGTCATCATGTTCACCCGCGAAAGTGCCGGGGCCGAGGGTGCACCGGTCCTGTTCTCGGTCGATATCACCGGCCGCAACCTGCGCCGCGTGCCGGTGCAGGGATCGGCCTCGGACCCGTCCTGGTCACCGCTTCTGCCCTAGGGGGCCACGTTTTCAAATCGCGATCCGGCTGATAGGATGCTTCCATCGGTCCGGCACGGACAATCAGGCAAGACACAAGGAAGACCCGCATGACCCCGATTTCCAAGACCCTGATGGTGGTGGCCGCGCTGGCCGTTGCCGGTTGTTCCAATCCCGACCGTTTCGGTTCCGGCAGCGGTGCCGGCATGGGCGCGGGCGGCAGCGGCTTCGGTATGGACGGCGTTGCGTCCGATCCGCGCTCGGTCGCCTATTTCAACCAGACGGTGGGTGACCGCGTGCTGTTCGCCGTGGACCAGAGCACGCTCAGCGATACCGCGCGGGCCACGCTGGACGGTCAGGCGCGCTGGCTGATGGACAATCCCGAATATTCCGCCACCATCGAGGGGCATGCCGACGAACAGGGCACCCGCGAATACAACCTCGCGCTGGGGGCCCGGCGTGCCAATGCGGCGCAGGAATACCTGATCTCGCGCGGCGTCTCGCCCGCCCGGCTGCGCACCGTCAGCTATGGCAAGGAGCGGCCCATCGAGATCTGCTCGAACGAGGCCTGCTATTCGCAGAACCGCCGCGCCGTGACCGTGATCGCCGCGGGCGCGGGCGTCTGAGGGTCGCCCGATGCGCCGTTTCGCCATTCTGCTGACCGTTTCCGTCGCGCTGGGCGCGGCCTTTCCCGCCGCCGCCCAGTCGCGTCAGGAAACGCTGGCCGATATCCGGCAGGAAATGTCGATCCTTCATGTCGAGATCCAGCGCCTCAAGCGCGAGCTGTCCACCACCGGGGCGCCGGGCGGCGCGGCCGGGGGCGGTTCGGCGCTGCAACGGCTCGACCTGATCGAACAGGAATTGCGGCGGCTGACCTCGAAGACCGAGGAACTGGAGTTCCGCATCCAGCGAATCGTCGAGGATGGCACGCGGCGGATCGGGGATCTGGAATTCCGGCTGGTCGAGCTTGAGGGCGGGGATGTCAGCAAGCTGGGCCAGACCAGCACGCTGGGTGGCGCGGACCTCGCCCCTCCCGCGACCGCCCCTTCGCCGGCGCCTGCGATCCCGAACGGGGCGCAGCTTGCCGTTGGGGAACGGGCCGATTTCGACGCGGCGAAGGCAGCGCTGGACGGGGGCGACGCCGAAACGGCCGCTGCGGGATTCGCCGCCTTTACCGAGGCCTATCCCGGCAGCCCCCTGTCGGGCGAGGCGCATTTCCTGCGTGGCGAGGCGCTGACCGCGCAGGGCGAGACCTCGGGCGCGGCGCGGGCCTATCTCGATAGTTTCTCGGGTAGCCCGGACGGGCCGCGCGCGGCCGCCGCCCTTTACCGGCTGGGGCTGGCGCTGGACGGGCTGGGCCAGCGGCGCGAGGCCTGCGTCACGCTGGTCGAAGTGGGCACGCGCTTTCCGGGCAGCGTCGAGGCGCAGCAGGCCGAGTCTGCGCTGGACGCCATCGGGTGCAACTGAGCCCCATCGCCCGCGCGCTGGAGGCGGCCCTGTCCGCCTCCTGCCCGGGCGATGCGCCGCTTGGGGTCGCGGTTTCGGGCGGGGGGGATTCCGTGGCGCTGCTGCTGGCGCTGGCCGGGCGGCGCGTTCACGCGGTCACCGTCGATCACGGGCTGAGGCCCGAGGCCACTGCCGAGGCGCGCTTCGTGGCCGAAATCTGTGCGCGGCTGGGCCTGCCGCATGAAACGCTGCGCTGGCGGGGCTGGGACGGTCAGGGCAATCTTCAGGATGCGGCGCGCCGGGCGCGCTATCGGCTGATCGCCGATTGGGCGGCGGGGCAAGGGATCGGCCGGGTCGCACTGGGCCATACGCGCGACGATCAGGCGGAAACGGTGCTGATGCGGCTGGCGCGCGGGGCGGGGGTGGACGGGCTGTCGGCGATGGCGCCTGCGCGCGATGCGCTGGGGGTGACCTGGCTGCGGCCCTTTCTGGGCCTGTCGCGGGCCGATCTGCGCGCCTTCCTGACCGAGCGTGGGCAGGGCTGGATCGAGGATCCCTCGAACGAGGATGCGCGTTTCGACCGGGTGCAGGCCCGCCGCGCGCTGGCCTCGCTGGCGCCGCTGGGGATCACCGCCGAGGGGCTTGCGGCGACCGCTGCGCGCATGGGCTCGGCCCGCGCGGCGCTGGAGGCGGCGACGCTGGCGGCCGCGCGGCATGTGGCGCGCGAGGAGCGGGGCGATGTGGTTCTGGCCCGGGCGGGGCTGGACGCGCTGCAAGACGAGATCGCCCGCCGCCTGCTGGTCGCGGCCTTGTGCTGGGTCGCCTCGTCCGACTATCCGCCGCGGGCCAAGGCGCTGGTCGAGACGCTGGCCGCGCTGGACAGCGCGCCGCGGGCCACGCTGCATGGCTGCCTGATCGCGCGCGAAGCCGGTGGCTTGCGCATCGCGCGGGAGCCTGCCGCGGTGGCCGGAACGGTCGCGCCTGCGGATGCGCTCTGGGACGGGCGCTGGCGGCTGGACGGACCCTTGGGGCCGGGGCTGAAGATCCGCGCGCTGGGCGAGGCCGGGCTGGGCGATTGCCCCGACTGGCGAGCGACCGGCCTGCCGCGTGCCTCCCTGCTGGCATCGCCGGGCATCTGGCAGGGCAAGCGGCTGGTCGCGGCGCCGCTTGCGGGGCTGTCCAACGGCTGGAAGGTCCGGCTCACGACAACGTTAAGCCAGCGGATCATCTCGCATTGAACATGATCGCCTGATCGCTATCTTAGGCCAACGGACAAGCCCCCGGCCTGTCCGTGCCGTCATTTCAAGGAGAACGCCGTGGGCAACGCGCGACAAATCGCATTCTGGGTGGTCCTGTTCCTGCTGATCCTCGCCCTGTTCAACCTTTTCAGCGGCGGCCAGGGGACCATGTCCTCGCGCTCGATCAGCTATACCGAGTTCCTGAACAGCGTGGAAAACGGCGAGGTGGCGAGCGTCACGCTGGACGGCGAACGCGCCGTGATCCGCGCGAATGACGGCAGCACGGTCACGACCATCATTCCGCGCGGGGCGGACATCACCGACCGCCTGCTGGCCCGAAAGGTCGATGTGCGCGCCGAGCCGCAGGAGCAAAGCGGGCTGCTGGCCTATATCGGCACGCTGCTGCCTTTCATCATCCTGATCGGGATCTGGCTGTTCCTGATGAACCGGATGCAGGGCGGCGGGCGCGGCGGCGCGATGGGCTTTGGCAAGTCCAAGGCGAAGCTGCTGACCGAAAAGCATGGCCGCGTGACCTTCGACGACGTGGCGGGCATCGATGAGGCCAAGGAGGAACTTGAGGAGATCGTCGAGTTCCTGCGCAACCCGCAGAAATTCAGCCGCCTGGGCGGCAAGATCCCGAAAGGCGCGCTGTTGGTCGGCCCGCCCGGCACCGGCAAGACGCTGCTCGCGCGTGCCATCGCGGGCGAGGCGGGCGTGCCGTTCTTCACCATCTCCGGCTCCGACTTTGTCGAGATGTTCGTGGGCGTCGGCGCGTCCCGCGTGCGCGACATGTTCGAACAGGCCAAGAAGAACGCGCCCTGCATCGTCTTCATCGACGAGATCGACGCGGTCGGCCGGTCGCGCGGCGTGGGCTATGGCGGCGGCAATGACGAGCGCGAGCAGACGCTGAACCAGTTGCTGGTCGAGATGGACGGGTTCGAGGCCAACGAGGGCATCATCATCGTGGCCGCCACCAACCGCCCCGACGTTCTGGACCCCGCGCTGCTGCGTCCGGGCCGGTTCGACCGGCAGGTGCAGGTGCCCAACCCCGACATCAAGGGCCGCGAGAAGATCCTGGGCGTGCATGCCCGCAAGGTGCCGCTGGGCCCCGATGTGGACCTGCGCATCATAGCCCGTGGCACGCCCGGTTTCTCGGGCGCGGATCTGGCGAACCTGGTGAACGAGGCGGCGCTGATGGCCGCGCGCGTGGGCCGGCGCTTCGTCACGATGGAGGATTTCGAGAACGCCAAGGACAAGGTGATGATGGGCGCGGAGCGGCGGTCCATGGTGATGTCCGAGGACGAGAAGAAGCTGACCGCCTATCACGAGGCCGGCCATGCCATCGTCGGGCTGAACGTGCCCCAGCATGATCCGATCCACAAGGCGACGATCATCCCGCGCGGTCGGGCGCTGGGTCTGGTGCTGTCGCTGCCCGAACGTGACCAGCTCTCGGTCAGCTATACCAAATACACCTCGAAGATCGCGATGGCGATGGGCGGACGGGTGGCCGAGGAACTGGTCTTCGGCAAGGAGAACGTGACATCGGGCGCGGCCTCCGACATCCAGCAGGTCAGCCGGATCGCCCGGGCGATGGTCACCCAGTTCGGCTTTGCCGAGGAACTGGGCTATATCGACTATGCGAACGAGCGGGAAAGCTATCTGGGCACCTATGGCGGCGGCGCGCAGCATTCGGCGGCCACGCAGAAGCTGATCGACGACAAGGTCAAGGAACTGGTGGACCAGGGCTATGAGACCGCCAAGCGTATCCTGACCGAGAAGCGCGACGACCTCGAAAGGCTCGCGCAGGGCTTGCTGGAATACGAGACGCTGACCGGCTCCGAGATCACGAGGGTCATCGCGGGCGAGCCGCTGAACCGCGGCGACGATGGCGATGTGCCGCCCAGGGGGGGCGACACGCCCTCGGTCACGGCGATCCCGAAGACCAGGCCGCGGCCCAAATCGGGGCTGGAACCCGAACCGCTGGCCTGACCCGTTTCGATGTGACGGACAGAAACCCCGGAACCGGACAAGATTCCGGGGTGTTCGTGTGCGACCGGCGCGCTTTGTCGGCTGGCGCGCGCTGCTCGGTCCCTTCGGCGCCCAGTCCTTATGTATGCTGGTCCTGCCCGCCTGCTGCCGCTATCTCTGGCACAAGCCGGCCTTGAGGTATGAAACGAACATGGCCCCGAAATCCGATATCGAGATCGCCCGCGCGGCACAGAAGCGTCCGATCCAGGAGATCGGCGCCAGGCTGGGCATCCCCGAGGCGGATTTGCTGCCCTTTGGCCATGACAAGGCCAAGGTCGGGGCGGAGTTCATCGCGGGGCTCAAGGACCGGCCCAATGGCAAGCTGGTCCTCGTGACCGCGATCAACCCGACGCCCGCGGGCGAGGGCAAGACCACGACGACGGTGGGGCTGGGCGACGGGCTGGCGCGGATCGGCAAGAAGGCCGCGATCTGCATCCGCGAAGCCTCGCTCGGGCCGTGCTTCGGGATGAAGGGCGGTGCTGCGGGCGGCGGCTATGCGCAGGTCGTGCCGATGGAGGACATGAACCTTCACTTCACCGGCGATTTCCACGCGATCACGTCCGCCCATAACCTGCTGGCGGCGATGATCGACAACCATATCTACTGGGGCAACGAGCTGGGCATCGACCCGCGCCGCGTAAGCTGGCGGCGCGTGACGGACATGAACGACCGGGCCTTGCGCGACATGGTCTGTTCGCTGGGCGGCGTGGCGAACGGCTATCCGCGCCAGACCGGTTTCGACATCACCGTGGCCTCGGAAGTCATGGCGATCCTGTGTCTTGCGACCGACATCCATGACCTGCAAAAGCGGCTGGGTGACATCATCGTGGGCTATACCCGCGACCGCGCGCCGGTGCATGCGCGCGATCTGAAGGCGGACGGCGCGATGACCGTGCTGCTGAAGGATGCGCTCCAGCCGAACCTCGTGCAGACGCTGGAGAACACGCCCGCCTTCGTCCATGGCGGGCCGTTTGCCAATATCGCGCATGGCTGCAATTCGGTCATGGCGACCACCACCGCGCTGAAACTGGCCGATTACGTCGTGACCGAGGCCGGTTTCGGGGCCGATCTGGGCGCCGAGAAGTTCATGAACATCAAGTGCCGCAAGGCCGGGCTGGCGCCGTCCGCGGTGGTGATCGTGGCGACCGTGCGCGCGCTCAAGATGAATGGCGGCGTGGCCAAGGCCGATCTGGGGGCCGAGAACGCGGACGCCGTTCGGGCGGGCTGCGCGAATCTGGGCCGCCATATCGAGAACGTGAAATCCTTTGGCGTTCCGGCGGTTGTCGCGATCAACCATTTCGCGGGCGATACCGAGGCCGAGATCGCGGCCGTGCAGGAGTTCGTCTCGCATCAGGGGTCCGAGGCGATCCTGTGCAGGCATTGGGCCGATGGCAGCGCGGGGATCGAGGCGCTGGCACAGCGCGTCGTCGCGTTGGCCGAGGCCGACCATCACGGGTTCGCGCCGCTCTATCCCGACGAGATGGGCCTGTTCCACAAGATCGAGACCATCGCCAAACGCATCTATCGCGCGGGCGAGGTGATCGCCGACAGGAAGATCCGCGACCAGCTGCATGGCTGGGAACAGGCGGGCTATGGCAACCTGCCGATCTGCATGGCCAAGACGCAATATTCCTTTACCACCGATCCGAATGTCCGCGGCGCGCCCGAGGGCCATTCCGTGCCGATCCGCGAGGTGCGGCTGGCGGCAGGGGCTGGGTTCGTCGTGGCGATCTGCGGCGAGATCATGACCATGCCCGGCCTGCCCGGCAAGCCCGCGGCCGAGACCATCGGGCTGAACCCCGAGGGCCAGATCGAGGGGCTGTTCTGAGGGTCGGATTGCAGGCCAGCGGAGGGCAGGCTAACAGGGGCGGGAGAAAGCGACCCACGCAAGGAGGGGACCGGATGATCCCGCCTCAGGACTGCCGGAGCATGGCCGAACTGCGCGCCCAGATCGACGCGCTGGACGGCGATCTGGTGGCGCTGCTGGCCGAGCGTGCCCGCTATATCGACCGGGCGGCGGAACTGAAGCCCGCCGAGGCCCTGCCCGCGCGGATCGGCGCGCGGATCGACGAGGTGATCGCCAGGGTCCGGGCGCGGGCCGAGGCGGAGGGGCTTGACCCCGAACTGGTGGAACGGCTTTGGCGCGAACTGATCGAATGGTCGATCGCGCGCGAAGAGGTGGCGATGGGACCGGGGGAGAACAAGGCATGAGTGCGGACATCATCGACGGCAAGGCATTCGCCGCCACGATCCGCGGCAAGGTGGCCGAGCATGTGGCGCAGCTGCATTCCGAACACGGGCTGACGCCGGGGCTGGCGGTGGTGCTGGTGGGCGAGGATCCGGCCAGCCAGGTCTATGTGCGCAACAAGGGCCAGCAGACCGAAGAGTGCGGCATGGCCTCGTTCGAGCATCGTCTGCCCGCCGAGACCTCCGAGGCCGATTTGCTGGCGCTGATCGCCCGGCTGAACGCGGCGCCCGCGGTGCATGGCATTCTGGTGCAATTGCCGCTGCCCGATCATATCGACTCGGCCAAGGTGCTGGACGCGATTGATCCGGCCAAGGATGTCGATGGCTTCCACATCTCGAATGTCGGGCTGCTGGCGACAGGGCAGAAGGCGCTGGTGCCCTGCACGCCGCTGGGCTGCCTGATGCTGCTGCGCGACCGGCATGGCTCGCTTGCGGGGATGGATGCGGTGGTCGTGGGCCGGTCGAACATCGTGGGCAAGCCGATGGCCCAGCTTCTGCTGCGCGACAGTGCGACCGTGACCATCGCCCATTCCCGCACCCGTGACCTGGCCGGGCTGTGCAGCCGCGCCGATATCCTGGTGGCCGCCGTGGGCCGGCCCGAGATGATCCCGGGCGACTGGATCAAGCCCGGCGCCACGGTGATCGACGTCGGCATCAACCGCATTCCCGCGCCCGAACGCGGCGAGGGCAAGTCGCGGCTGGTGGGCGATGTGCATTACGACAGCGCCGTGCAGGTCGCGGGCGCGATCACGCCGGTGCCGGGCGGCGTCGGGCCGATGACCATCGCCTGCCTGCTGGCCAACACGCTGACCGCCTTTTGCCGGGCGCATGGTCTGGCCGAGCCCGAGGGGCTGACCGCCTGAGCGCGGTCAGGCGCTGACCGGCACCATCGTCCCCAGCAGCGTCGCCACATGGCGGCGCGCGGTGTCCTGTCCGGCGTGGACATCGGCGCGCACCACCATAAGCCGCCGCCCCGCGCGCACCACTTCGGCCCGGGCGATCAGCCGCGCGCTCATGGCGGGGGGCGGCGGGGGCCAGCAGGTGGATCGTCATTTCGCTGGTCACGACTTCCTGCCCCGGCGCCATCAGGCTCAGCGCGGCATAGCCCGCCGCGCTGTCGCCCAGCGAAAAGGTCAGCCCGGCATGGGCCATGCCCTGTTGCTGGCCGAATTCGGGCCGGATCGGCGCGGCGATCTCGACCAGACCGGGGGCGAGCGAGAAGATATCCGCGCCGATGGTCCGCATCATGGCCTGCCGGGAAAAGCTGTCCTTGACGGCCCGATCATAGGCGGGATTGCGGGGGGTGTGGGTCATGCGCAAGGCCTCGTTGACGGGGGCGGAGTGAGGCTGGCTCGGTCCCCCGGCTCTGTGTAACTGCGGGTCGCGGCAGGGCTTGCGCGTGCAGCCCTTGCGCGGCACTCTGGAGCCTGTCTAAAGAATTGGCGACTGTGCGTTCAAAGCAATTCATTTGCCTGGTCAAGGTTGTCCTGTTTCCGATGTTGCAAGAATTTGGCCGCGTCCTGTTTCACCCCTCGACCCTGCTGCTTTGGCTTGGGCTGTCGCTCCTGCTGGCGCTGGGCGGTCCGTTCGGCACCTATGCGGCGTCCCTGTCGCAGCGCCTGGCCTTCTGGCCGCTTGTCGTAGGGGCGGGGCTGGCCGGGGGGGCGGCGCTGCGTGTCGTGCTGCGGCACCATCTGGGCTGGCTGGGGTTCTGGCAGCGCGCCCTTGTCAAAGCGGGCGTGCTGACGGGGATCCTTGCGGTGCTGGTGTTCCGGATGGCCGAGGGTCTGGGGCCCGAGGGGATCGAGCGGGACGCTCTGAAAGGTGTCGCCGAGGTCGCGCTGGGCGTTTTCGGGCTGTCGCTGGGGCTGAGCGCGCTGCATATCACGCTGGCGCGGAGCAGGGAGGCGGCGACGGCGGGCGCGGACTGCCCCTTGCTGCGGCGTCTGCCTGCGGAGCGGCGCGGGGCGGTGATCCGGCTGAGTTCGTCGGACCATTACGTTCAGGTCGTGACCGAGCGTGGCACGACACCGATCCTGATCCGTTTCGCCGACGCCATCGCGGAACTTGGCGGGGTCGAGGGGTTGCGCGTGCATCGTTCGCACTGGGTCGCGCTGGATGCGGTGACCGGGGCGCGGCGGGCGGGCGGGCGGCTGTTCCTGACGCTGTCGGATGGAACCGAATTGCCGGTCAGCCGCCGTCACCGCGCAGAGGTCGAGGCGTTGGGCCTTGCGCCGGGCGCATCGGAAGCGGAACCGCCCGCGTCCCGGTAAGGATGGCGATGGCCTCCTGTCCCATCAGCGCATCCAGCACCGGGGCATCTGTCGCAAGCCCCCCGGTATAGGCGCCGAAGGCGGGCAGGATCACGCGGGTCGCACCGGCCAGGAAACAGGGTCGCGCGATGCGCCGCCCGCCGATGGAAAGCCGTGCCTTGGGGTGGTAATGGCCCGAGATCTCGGCGGTTTCGCCAGGCTGCGCGATGTGGCGGAAGGTCAGCGGGCCTTCGCGCCATTCCGCCAGATGGGTGCCGGGCAGGGTGACCGGGCCGGGATCGTGATTGCCCGCGATCCAGACCCAGCGCCGCCCCGCCATCAGCCGCAACAGCCGATCCTCGGCGCCGGGGGGCAGGGCGCGGGCGGCCGCATCGTCGTCGAAACTGTCGCCGAGGCAGACGATTGTCCGGGGGGCGCAGCGCGCGATCTCGGACTCCAGCCGGGTCAGGGTCTCGGCGGTGTCATAGGGCGGCAGCAGCGTGCCGCCGCGCCGCGCCAGCCGCTCGGCCTTGCCCAGATGCAGGTCCGCCACCGCCAGCACCCCCGCCTCGGCCCAGTAAAGCGCGCCCGTGGGCAGGGCGCAGAGCGGGGCGCCGCACAGGGTGAAGGCATGGGCGGTCATGGCCCGTCATCCCGCGAAAGCGCACGGGCCGCAAGGGCTCAGGCAAGCCCGGCCTCGGCCATCAACTGTTCCGCCGCCGCGTCGATCAGGCGCTGTTCCGCCGCGCCCTGAACCGGGATGCGCCCGGCCTCAAGGAACAGCGGCGCGGCCAGCGGGGTGACGCGCGGGCGGCGGATGTGGTCGATCCGACCCTTGACGCGGGCCAGAACCGCCTCGATCCGGCCGAAATCGACCAGCCCCTTCATCGCCTCTTCGCGGGTGATTTCCAGAAGCAGATGGCCGGGGTCGTATTTCATCAGCGTGTCATAGAGGATGTCCGAGGAAAACGTCGCCTGCCGCCCGGTCTTGCGCGTGCCGGGCAGGTTGCGCGCGATCAGCCCGGCGATCACGGCGGATGTGCGGAAGGTGCGCTTCATCACCGCGTTTCCCGCAAGCCAGGTCTCGAACGCGGCGCGCAG
Source organism: Rhodovulum sp. (assembly GCF_011048875.1). Classification (NCBI taxonomy): domain Bacteria; kingdom Pseudomonadati; phylum Pseudomonadota; class Alphaproteobacteria; order Rhodobacterales; family Paracoccaceae; genus Rhodovulum; species Rhodovulum sp. The sequence continues at coordinate 3,575 of NZ_DSDD01000029.1, read as the reverse complement.
TCCGGTGGCGTCCAGCAGATCGGCCGGTTCCGTCACCTCGTCCAGCCCCCAGACCAGCGTGGCGTAATCGGTCGAGACGAAGCCCAGCGGCGCCAGCCCCGCCGCTTCCATCCGCTGCGTGACCAGAAGGCCCAATGTCTGCTGCGCGTTCCGGCCCGCGAAACCGTAGATGCACAGGTGCTGGCGGCCATTCTGCGGGAAGGTCTCGACCAGCAGCCGCTCGCGCTCGGGCAGGCGCGAGACCTGCCGTTGCAGCGCCAGCCATTCGGCGGTGTGGGCAGGCAATTCGGGCCAGTCGGGCGCGCGGAACATGGTCAGGATACGGTCCGACAGGCGCGTGGAGGTGGCGAACTTGGTGCCTGCGAAGACCGCGATCTTCGGCTCGCGGCCGGGGCTGCGGCTGACCTCGACCACCATTTCGCGCAGGCCCTCGTAGCGCACGACCTGCCCGCCGATCAGGAAGGTGTCACCCGGGGTCAGGGTCGCGGCAAAGGCTTCCTCGATCTCGCCCAGCGCCGCGCCGCCGCGCGCGGGTTTCATCCGCACCTTCAGCTTTTCTTCCTCGACAATGGTGCCAAGGTTCATGCGGATTGCCTGTGCGGCGCGCGGATCGCGCAGCGCCCAGCGCCCGTCGGGCTGGCGTTTCAGCCGCTGCCAGCGGTCATAGGCGCGCAGCGCATAGCCCCCCGTCGCCGCGAAATCGAGGCAGGCATCGAAGCGCGCGCGCGAAAGCCCGGCATAGGGACCGGCGGTGGTGATCTCGGCGAACAGGGCATCGGCCTCGAACGGCCCGGCGGCGGCGGTGGCCAGGATATGCTGGCAGAGCACGTCGCCGGGGCCGGGGCCGCGCGGGTCGCCATCCAGATCGTTCTCGCGCACCGCCTGAAGGGCTGCGACACATTCCACCACCTCGAAGCGGTTGGCGGGCACCAGCAGCGCCCTGGACGGCGCGTTGTAGCGGTGGTTCGCCCGCCCGATCCGCTGCACCAGCCGCTTGACGTTCCTGGGCGCGCCGACCTGGATCACCAGATCGACATCGCCCCAGTCGATGCCCAGATCCAGCGAGCCGGTGCAGACCACCGCGCGCAACTGGCCCGCGGCCATCGCCTGTTCCACCTTTTCGCGGGCCTCGCGCGACAGGCTGCCATGGTGGATCGCGATCGGCAGCCCGGCCTCGTTCGCCAGCCACAGGTCGCGGAAGAACAACTCGGCCTGGGCGCGGGTGTTGTGGAAGATCAGCGTGGTGCGGTGGCGCGCGATCTGGTCCAGCACCGCCGATATCGCATAGCGTCCCCCGCCGCCCGCCCAAGGGGGGGGCGCGCCGGTGTCAAGCATCGCGATATCGGGGGGCGGGCCGGGATCGGCGGTCAGGATCTCGCAGGGGTCCGGATGGCGGGCAAGGAAGCGGGCGAGGGCGGGCGGATCCTCGACGGTGGCGGACAGCCCGACGCGACGCAGGCCGGGGCACAGCGTCGAGAGCCGGGCAAGCCCCAGCATCAACTGATCGCCGCGCTTCGATTCCGCCAGCGCGTGGATCTCGTCCACGATCACGCGCTTCAGCCCCCCGAATATGCGCGGCGCGTCCTCGTAGGACAGAAGCAGTGCCAGGCTTTCGGGTGTGGTCAGCAGGATATGCGGCGGGTCGGCGCGCTGGCGGCGGCGCAGGGTCCGGGTGGTGTCGCCGGTGCGGTCCTCGATGCGGATGGGCAGGCCCATGTCCTCGACGGGCGCGCGCAGGTTGCGCCTGATATCCGCGGTCAGCGCCTTCAGCGGTGAAATGTAGAGAGTGTGCAAGCCCGGGGCGGGATTCTCGGCGATCTCGGCCAGAGAAGGCAGGAACCCGGCAAGCGTCTTGCCCCCGCCCGTGGGCGCGATCAGCAACAGCGCGGGCGCCCCGGCGCGGTCCAGCATCGCGCGCTGGTGGGGGTGGATGGTCCAGCCGCGCGCGGCAAACCAGCTATCAAAGGTTTCGAGCATGGGCATCAGCCGGTTCTAGCGCAAGGCGGGGCCGATTTCATGCCGCATTCGCGGGGTTCAGGACTCGATCCAGATCGTCACCGGCCCGTCATTGACCAGCGCCACCTTCATGTCGGCCCCGAACCGTCCCTTTGCCACCGGCACGCCCTGCGCGGCCAGCGCGTGGGCGAAATGCTCGTAAAGCCCTTCGCCCCGGTCGGGCGGGGCGGCGGCGGAAAAGCCCGGGCGGTTCCCGCGCGAGGTGTCGGCGGCCAGCGTGAACTGGCTGATGACCAGCGCCGCACCGCCGGTGTCCAGAACCGACAGGTTCATCCTGCCATCCGCGTCGCGGAAGATGCGCATGCGGGCGATCCGCGCGGCCAGCTTTTCGGCCTTGGCCTCGGTATCGGCGGCCATGGCGCAGACGAGGATCATCAGCCCCGGGCCGATCTGGCCCAGCACCTCGCCATCGACGCGCACCGCCGCTTCGCTGACGCGCTGGACAAGCGCCCTCATGCCAGTTCCTCGCGCCAGGGCGGGTTCGCGCCCGCGCGGCTGACCGTGACCGCCGCGGCCCGGCTGGCCAGGTCCAGCGCGCCGACAAGGGCGGCATGCGACAGGCAGCCAAGCCCCGCCTTCGACAGATGCCCCCCGGCCCTGAGTGCCGCCAGAAGCCCCGCGTTGAACGTGTCGCCCGCGCCGACGGTATCGACCAACTCGACCGGGCGGGCGGGAATTTCGGCCTGCGCCGTGCGGGCAAAGGCGCGGGCGCCATCGGCCCCCAGCGTCAGGACCACCAGTTTCGGGCCGCGTTCCAGAAGACCGCGGGCCAGTTCCGCCGCATCGCCCGGCCCGAGAAGCCAGCGCAGATCGTCGAGCGACAGCTTGACGATATCGGCCGCCGCCACCATCGCCGCGAGGCGCGTGCGCAGGGCGGCTTCGTCCGCGGCGAAACCGGGGCGGATATTGGGGTCGAGCATCGTCACCCGCGCCCCCGCCTCGCGCAGCATCAGCGCCTGATAGGCCGATCCGCACGGCTCGACCGCCAGCGAGATGCCGCCGAAGAACACCGCCTCGATCCGGTCGGACAGGGCGGGCAGATCGGCGGCGGCCAGCATCCGCCCGGCGCTGTTCTCGTCGTAGAAGGCATAGCTGGCCTGCCCGTCGTCCAGCGCCACGAAGGCCAGCGTCGTCGGCCGGGCCGAACGGATCGCAAAGCCCGCATCGACCCCCGATGCAATCAGCGCCCGGTCCAGCATCCGGCCGAACGGATCCTCCGACAGCCCCGAGAAGAACCCGGTCGGTGCGCCCAACCGGCCCAGCGCGATCGCGGTGTTGAAGACCGACCCGCCCGGATGCGGCACAAAGGCCGATTCGCCCGCCGCGGTCCGGCCGGGCAGCATGTCGATCAGGGCCTCGCCCGCACAAAGGATCATGGCGCATCTCCTTGCCGTGTCCCAGCCATACCCGGCCCCTTGGCCCGGCGCAAACCCGCCGCGCGGCGCCGCGCCTTGACGGCTGTCAATGACAGGTGGGCGGGGGCGGGGAATCCTGCGGTCATTGCAGCATTCCACAAGACAGGAGGTCGAGATGGTCGAGAAATCGCACAGCGCAGGCTT
>NZ_DSDD01000096.1:0-14420 GCF_011048875.1 Rhodovulum sp. | reverse complement strand
GGAACGGCAGGAGCGGGAACGGTTGGAACAGCAGCGAGAGCGGGACGCAAGGGTAAGCGCGGCGGGCCGCGAAGTCCGCAGGGCCAGGGCGCCGCTTCTGTTCGAGGCGGACGAGGCCGAGGCGCGGCTGTCGCCTGCCTCCGCGCCGCCGGTGCCGGAGCCCGATGCGTTGCCCGAGGGACGTGCGATGCAGACCGTCGCGCTGCTGGCCGCGCGGCCGCCCTCGCGGCTGGGGCGGTTCTTCTGGGCCTCGTTCTGGGCGCTGATCGGCTTTGCCGTCTCGCTGGCGGCATGGGATTTCGTGACAGGGCTGGTCGCGCGCAACCCGGTTCTGGGCGGGATTGCCGTGCTGCTGGCGGGCAGCGTTCTGCTGGCGCTGCTGCTGATCGGGCTGCGCGAGCTGGCGGCGTTCTCGCGGCTGGCGCGGCTTGACCTGCTGCATGCCGAGACCGAGGCAGCGCTGGCGGCGCATGACCTTGGGGCCGCGCGGGCGGTGCTGGACAGGCTGATGGTGCTTTATGCACGGCGCGAGGATACGAGTTGGGGCCGCGAGCGGCTGACGGAGCGGCGGGACGATATCCTGGATGCCGACGGGCTGCTGGGGCTGGCCGAGCGCGAATTGCTGGCCCCGCTTGACGCCGCCGCGACGCGCGAGATCGAGTCGGCCGCGCGCACCGTGGCCGCGGTGACCGCCATCGTGCCGCTGGCGCTGGCCGATGTCGCGACGGCGATGGTGGCGAATCTGCGCATGATCCGGCGGATTGCCGAGATCTATGGCGGGCGCGGCGGGGTTCTGGGCTCGATCCGGCTGGGTCGCGCGGTGATGACGCATCTGGTGGCCACGGGGGCGGTGGCGGTGGGCGATGACATGCTGGGCTCGATTGCGGGCGGCGGCATGCTGTCGCGCCTCTCGCGCCGGTTTGGCGAGGGCGTGGTGAACGGCGCGCTGACCGCCCGGGTCGGCGTCGCCGCGATGGAGGTCTGCCGCCCGCTGCCCTTCCGCGAGTTCAAGCGCCCCTCGGTCGGGGCGCTGGTCAAGCGCGCGCTTGCCGGGCTCTTCTCGAAATCCGACGCCTGAGCCGCCCTTTACGGCCCGGCGCGCGCGGCCTATAAGCCCGCCCATGTCATCCGGCCCCATGCGCATCATTCGAATTAGCCGCCCGGCGCTCTGATCCAGGGCGGCCGGGACAAGGCGCTTGACCCGTCGCGCCGAACCTTCAACAGATCGCATGACCCGTTTTCCGAGGACCGCCCCCATGTGCGCCGACATGCCCGACTATCGCGATACCGTGTTCCTGCCCGAAACCGATTTCCCGATGCGCGCGGGCCTGCCCGAGCGCGAACCCGGCTGGCTGGAGCGCTGGGCGCGGATCGGCATCTATGACCGGTTGCGGGAACGGAAAGGGCGGGCGCCCTTCATCCTGCATGACGGCCCGCCCTACGCCAACGGGCACCTGCATATCGGCCACGCGCTGAACAAGATCCTCAAGGATTTCATCGTGCGCTCCCAGCAGATGATGGGCAAGGATGCGCGCTATGTGCCGGGCTGGGATTGCCACGGGCTGCCGATCGAGTGGAAGATCGAGGAACAGTACCGCGCCAGGGGGCTGGACAAGGACGCGGTTGACGTTGTCGCCTTCCGCCAGGAATGCCGCAAATTCGCCGAAGGATGGATCGAGATCCAGCGCGAGGAGTTCAAGCGCCTCGGCATCACCGGCAACTGGGCCGATCCCTACCTGACGATGGATTTCCACGCCGAGGCGGTGATCGCGCGGGAATTCATGACGTTCCTGATGAACGGGTCGCTTTATCAAGGGTCGAAGCCGGTGATGTGGAGCCCCGTGGAAAAGACCGCGCTGGCCGAGGCCGAGGTGGAATATCACGACCACCAGAGCCATACGATCTGGGTGCGGTTTCGGCCTTATACGAATGTTCAGAAAGACGATCCGGATATTTCCGAGACGCAGGATCTTCGCGAATGCTCTGTGGTGATCTGGACCACTACTCCGTGGACCATTCCTCAGAACCGCGCCGTCGCCTATAACCCTGATATCGAATACGGCCTCTACCGGGTGAAATCCGTTGCCGAGAACAGCTCTGCTGTCGCGGGAGAGACGTTGCTGATTGCCACCAAGCTTGCCGATCAGGTGATGACGCAAGCGCGCGTTGATGCCTACGAACTCGTTAGGATCGTTCCTGCCGAACAACTTGATGGAATGGGATGTCGCCACCCCTTCTGCGGCATCGAGGGCGGCAATGGCGAGTGGGACTATCACGTGCCCATGCTGCCGGGCGATCACGTCACCGACGAGGCGGGTACGGGCTTTGTCCATACCGCGCCCAGCCATGGCGATGACGACTACCAGATCGGCCTGAAATACAACCTGCCCATGACCTATAACGTGCTGGAAGACGGCTCGTTCCGGCCCGACCTGCCGCTGTTCGGCGGGCAGGCGATCCTGACGCCCGAGGGCAAGGAGGGTCCGGCGAATGTCTCGGTCATCAAGCAACTGGCCTATGCCGGGGCGTTGCTGGCCAAGGGCAAGCTCAAGCACAGCTATCCGCATAGCTGGCGGTCGAAGGCGCCTTTGATCTATCGCAACACGCCGCAATGGTTCGCCGCCATCGACCACAGGCTGGATGACGGCATGGGCCAATATGGCGACACGATCCGGCAACGCGCACTGACCTCGATCGACCAGTTGGTGCGCTGGACGCCCCAGACCGGGCGCAACCGGCTTTACTCGATGATCGAGGCGCGGCCCGACTGGGTGCTGTCGCGCCAGCGCGCCTGGGGGGTGCCGCTGACCTGTTTCGTCAAGCGCGGCGCGAAACCCACCGATCCCGATTTCCTGCTGCGTGATCCGGCCGTCAATGCCCGCATCGTCGCGGCGTTCGAGGCCGAAGGGGCGGATGCCTGGTATGCCGAGGGGGCGAAGGCGCGGTTCCTTGGGCCGGACCATGACCCCGAGGCTTACGATCAGGTCATGGACGTGCTGGATGTGTGGTTCGATTCAGGCTCGACCCATGCCTTCGTGCTGCGCGACCGGGCGGACGGGGCGGCGGACGGGATTGCGGATCTGTACCTTGAGGGCACCGACCAGCATCGCGGCTGGTTCCATTCCTCGATGCTTCAGGCCTGCGGCACCATCGGTCGGGCGCCCTATCGCGGCGTGCTGACCCATGGCTTCACGCTGGACGAGAAGGGCAACAAGATGTCCAAATCGCTCGGCAATACCATCGCGCCCGAGGATGTCATCAGGCAATATGGCGCGGATATCCTGCGGCTCTGGGTGGCGCAGTCGGATTATTCGGTGGACCTGCGCATCGGACCCGAGATCCTGAAGGGCGTGGCCGACAGCTATCGGCGGCTGCGCAACACGCTGCGCTTCATGCTGGGCAATCTGGCCGGGTTCTCGGAGGCCGAACGGGTCGCGCCAGAGGACATGCCCGAGCTGGAACGCTGGGTGCTGCACCGTCTGGCCGAGCTCGACCAGCGGGTGCGGCAGGGCTATGACAGCTATGATTTCCAGGGCGTGTTCCAGGCGCTGTTCAACTTCTGCACCGTGGATCTGTCGGCCTTCTATTTCGACATCCGCAAGGACGCGCTGTATTGCGATGCGCCCGACAGCATGCGCCGCCGCGCCGCGCGCAGTGTGCTGGACCTGCTGTTCCACCGGCTGACCACCTGGCTGGCGCCGATCCTCGTCTTCACGATGGAGGATGTGTGGCTTGCGCGCTTCCCGGACGAGGACGGGTCGGTGCATCTGGAGGACATTCCGGAAACGCCCGCCGCCTGGCGCGACGAGGCGCTGGCGGCGAAATGGGCGGGGGTCCGGCAGGTGCGGCGCGTGGTGACGGCGGCGCTGGAGATCCAGCGCCGGGACAAGGTGATCGGCGCGAGCCTGGAGGCAGCACCCGTGGTGCATGTCGAGGACGCCGCCGTGCTGGGTGCGCTGAAGACGGTTGATTTCGCCGATCTCTGCATCACCTCGGACATCCTGCTGACCGCCGATCCCAGCCCGAACGAGGCCTTCCGCCTGTCCGAAGTGCCGGGCGTGGGCGTGGTCTTCGAGAAGGCCGAGGGCGAGAAATGCCAGCGCTGCTGGAAAATCCTGCCCGATGTGGGGGGGCATGCCCATCGGGGGACCTGCGCGCGCTGCAACGCGGCGTTGGGCGGTTAGGGGGCACTCCCGCCCCCGGGCCGCGCGGCGCTTGCGCGCCGACCGCCCGGGGTTGGGCCGGGCCGCGCGCGTGCCGCGCGCGGCGCCTCCGGCGGGGATATTTGCGGCCAGAAGAAGGGGACTGACCCGGGGTCTTGCGCGGCCTATCGGGGCGGCGCGTCCCCGATTGTGGCGATCCGGCCGTCGATGACGGGGTGGTAGGGGGTGTTGGCGGCGAGGAATTCGGCGGTCACATCGGCCAGGTCGGGGCCGAAATCGTAGACATCCCGGGCATCGAGGAACATCCGGTAGCCGTCGCCGCCATTGCGGATGTAATTGTTCGAGACCAGTCCATAGATCCGCTCGGGCTCGATGGGCGCCCAGGCGCCGTTTTCCATCACCTCGACGGATCGGACCCGCGCGCCGGGCTCGGCGTCTGGCGCCCAGGTGAATCGCAGCCCGGCGACCTGCGGGAATCGGCCGGCGCCGTCCTCGACCTGGGACAGGCCGTTTTCCAGCGCCTCGACCACCGTTCGGCCGGGCACGAAGAAGGTGGAAAGCGTGTTCTGGAAGGGCAGCACGGTCAGCACGTCGCCCATCGTCACGGGGCCTGCCTCGAGCGAGGCGCGCAGGCCGCCGCCATTCTGGAGCGCGATGCTGATGCCCTGCGCGCGCACCCGGTCGAGCATCGCCTCGGCCACGAGGTTGCCCATCGTGCATTCCGTCACCCGGCAGATGCTGCGGTCGCCCTCGATGGGTTCGGCGGCCTCGGCGACCACCTTCTGGCGGATTTCCTCGAGCGGCTGGGCCAGTTCGGCGATGCGTGCCCGGGTGTCCGCATCCTCGGCGATGGCGGCGTCGAGCAGGATCGGCTCGCCCACCGCCTCGACTACGCGGCCCGCCTCATCGAAGGTGACGGTCAGCTCGCCCAGGTACTTGCCATAGCCATAGGCCTGCACGATGGCGGTCTGGCCCACCATGGTCGGGTAGGGGCCTGCCGCGCCCTCGACGCTGTTGGACAGGAGCGTGTGGGAATGGCCGCCCACGATCACGTCGATCCCGGTGGTTTCCGCCGCGATCCGCAGGTCGTGGTCATGGCCCGAATGGCTGAGCAGGATGATCTTGTCGATGCCGTCCGCAGTCAGCCGGTCTATTTCGGCCTGCACTGCGGCAACCGGGTCGGTGAAGACGATATTGGGGCCGGGGCTGGCCAGATCGGGGTTGTCCACCGGCGTCAGGCCGATCAGCCCCAGCCGTGCGCCGCCGCGTTCGATCACCGCCGATTTCGCGATGCCCTCGCGCAGCAGCGGTTCGGCCGAGAGGTCGGCATTGGCCATCAGCACCGGGAAATCGACCGAGGCGACGAAACGGGCCAGCACCTCGGGGCCATCGTCGAATTCGTGATTGCCCACCGCCATCGCGTCATAGCCAAGCCGGGTCATCATCTCGGCCGTGGCCGCCCCCTTGTAGCGGGTGTAGAACAGCGTGCCCTGGAACTTGTCGCCCGCATCGACGAGGATCGTGTTGGCGTTGCGCGCGCGGGCCTCGGCGATGGCCGTGGCCAGCCGGGCCGAGCCGCCGAAACATTCGCCCGCCGCGTTCTCGGCCTCGGAACAGACTGAATCATGCTTCGAGATCGGCTCGAACCGTGCGTGGAAATCGTTGGTGTGCAGGATCGTCAGACTGTACTCGGCCCAGGCCGGGGTTGCTGCCAGTGCCAGGAACAGTGCAGCGGACAAGGCGCGCGTTGCCATGATGAATCCCCCTTCGGTTGAACACGGAAAGTCTGACGCGCCGTGGCCGGGCTGTCAAAGCCTCTGGCGCTTGACCGGGGCTGCATCTGCGGGCATGGGAGCGGGATGCTGATCTACAAGATTTTCCGCCGGGCCGAGTGGGACGCCTTTCGCGCTGCGGGCCTGACCGCGGGCGCGCCGGTCGATCTGGCCGACGGGTTCATTCACCTGTCCACCGCCGAGCAGGTGACCGGCACCGCCGAGAAGCATTTCGCGGGGGAAAGCGATCTGGTGCTGGTGGCGGTGGCGGCCGACCGTCTGGGCGAGGCGCTGCGCTGGGAGGCGTCGCGGGGCGGCGCGCTGTTTCCCCATCTCTATCGCGCGTTGAGCGTGGCGGATGTGGTCTGGGACAAGTCCCTGCCGCTGGGCGCGACCGGGCATATCTTTCCCGAGGGCGTGGTATGACCCCGCTGGAGCGCGCGGGGCTGGCGCTGTTGCACCGGATGGATCCCGAGCGGGCGCATGGGCTGTCGCTGACGGCGCTGCGCGCGGGGCTGGTGCCGCTGCCGGGGGCGATCACCTCGGACAGGCTGGCGACCGATCTGGCGGGGCTGGCCCTGCCGAACCCGGTGGGGCTGGCGGCGGGCTATGACAAGAATGCCGTGGCGCTGGGGCCGCTTGCCCGCGCGGGTTTCGGCTTTGTCGAGGTGGGGGCGGCGACGCCGAGGCCGCAGCCCGGCAACCCGCGCCCGCGGCTGTTCCGGCTGAGCGAGGACCGCGCGGCGATCAACCGCTTCGGCTTCAACAACGAGGGCATGGTGGCGATCGGCGCGCGGCTGGCGGCGCGGCCCGAGGGGGCGGTGGTCGGGCTGAACCTGGGCGCGAACAAGGACAGCGCCGACCGGGCGGCGGATTTCGCCGCCGTGCTGGCCCATTGCGGGGCGCATGTGGATTTCGCGACCGTCAATGTCTCGTCGCCCAATACCGAACGGCTGCGCGACTTGCAGGGCCGCGCGGCGCTGTCCGCCCTTCTGGCTGGCGTGATGGCGGCGCGGTCGGGGCTGGCGCGGCCGATCCCGGTCTTTCTCAAGATCGCGCCGGATCTGTCGGATGCCGAGATCGACGAGATCGCCGGGGTCGCGCTGGAGGCCGGGATCTCGGGGATCGTCGCGACCAACACCACGCTGGCGCGCGGCGAGCTGACAAGTCGCCATGCGGGCGAGGCGGGGGGGCTGTCGGGCGCGCCGCTCTTCGCACGCTCGACCCGGGTTCTGGCGCGGCTCTCGGTGGCGACGGGCGGGCGGCTGCCGCTGATCGGGGTTGGGGGCATCGGCTCGGCCGAGGACGCCTATGCCAAGATCCGCGCGGGCGCGCGTGCCGTGCAGTTATATACCGCCCTGGTCTATGGCGGGCTGGGGCTGGTGGCCCAGATCGTGCAGGGGCTGGAGGGGCTGCTGGCGCGCGACGGGTTCGCCAATGTGGCCGAGGCGGTCGGCACGGGGCGGGACGAGTGGGTCTGAACGGGCCTGCGGGCGCGGACGCGGCCCCCGGTTGAAGGATTCCGCAAAGGCTTTTGAAAACGCCGGGTCACGGCCCTAAGATCGCCGTCCATATGCGGACGGTTCGCGATCACCCTGCCGGTGGAGGCCATGGCGAAGCTTTTCGAGGCCATGCCCGCGAACGATCTGCCCGAGGGGCCGAATTTCAATGTCTGCCCGACCAATCCGGTTGCTGCCGTGACCGGCGAGGGGGGCATGCGGCGGCTGCGGGCGCTGCGCTGGGGGTTCGTGCCGCATTGGTACAAGACCCCGACCGATGGGCCGCTGCTGATCAATGCGCGCGCCGACACGATCGCAACGAAGCCCGCCTTTGCCGAGGCCGCGCGGCGGCACCGCTGCCTGATTCCGGCGAGCGGGTTCTACGAATGGAGCAAGGCGGAGGATGGCGCCAGGCTGCCCTGGTATATCCGCCGCGCCGATGGCGCGCCGATGGCGATGGCCGGTATCTGGCAGGATTGGGAGCGCGAGGGCCAGCGGCTGAGTTCCTGTGCCGTCGTCACCACCGAGGCCAATCCCGCGATGGCCGCGATCCACCACCGGATGCCGGTGATCGTCGAGCGGTCCGACTGGCCGCTCTGGCTGGGGGAGGCGGGGCATGGGGCGGCGGTGCTGATGCGGTCGGCCGCCGAGGGCGTGCTGGCGGTGCACCGGGTAGGGGTGGCGGTAAACTCGAACCGTGCCGCGGGGCCGGGGCTGATCGCGCCTGTCGCGACCTGATCGGGCCAGTTGGCGCTTGACCGTCGCCCGGTCGTGGCCTAGTCACGAAGGCGTGCGGGTATAGCTTAATGGTAAAGCCCCTGCCTTCCAAGCAGGCTATGTCGGTTCGATTCCGTCTACCCGCTCCACGCCCCCGTCCCGTGCCGTGAAATCGTCCGCTGCGACTTGTTGTCCCCGCCGCCCGGCCCTACAACAGCGACGGAAAAGCAGGAGCATGCCATGCCCCCCAGGGCCAGGGTCGAGGAAGACCGCGAGAAATCGAAGCGGATCGGGGCGCTGCGCGCGCTTTGGCCCTATGTGCTGCCCTACAAGGCGCTGCTGGGAACGGCGATTGCCGTTCTGGTGCTGACCGCAGCGGTCTCGCTGATCCTGCCGATGGCGGTGCGGCGCGTGGTCGATGCGTTCGAGACCGAGGCGGCCGCACTTCTGGACAGCTATTTCGCCGCGGCGCTGGGTATCGCGGCGCTGTTCGCGCTGGGCACCGCGCTGCGCTATTACCTTGTGACCCTGCTGGGCGAGCGGGTGGTGGCCGATATCCGCACCGCCGTTTTCGACCGGATGATCGGGATGAGCCCGGCCTTCTACGAAAAGACGATGACCGGCGAGGTTCTGAGCCGGATCACCACCGATACCACGCTGATCCTGTCGGTGATCGGCTCGTCGGTGTCGGTGGCGCTGCGCAACGTGCTGATCTTCTTCGGCGGGCTGGCGCTGATGCTGGCGACCTCGGCCAAGCTGACCTCGGCCGTTCTGGTGCTGGTTCCGGCGGTGATCGTGCCCATCGTGCTGCTGGGACGTCGGTTGCGCCGCCTGAGCCGCAAGAACCAGGACTGGATCGCGGCCTCGTCGGGCAATGCCTCCGAGGCGCTGCTGGCGGTGCAGACGGTGCAGGCCTTCACCCATGAGGCGGCGAGCCGGGGCACCTTCCATGACGTGACCGAGAAAAGCTATGTCGCCGCGCGCCAGCGGGTCGGCACGCGGGCGGTGATGACGGCGATCGTGATCTTCCTGGTCTTCGCGGGGATCGTGGGCGTGTTGTGGGTCGGCGCCCGCGACGTGCGCGCCGACGCGATGAGCGTGGGCGAGCTGGTCCAGTTCGTGATCTATTCGGTGATGGTGGCCGCTGCCGTGGGTGCGATGACCGAGATCTGGGGCGAGTTGCAGCGCGCCGCGGGCGCGACCGAGCGGCTGGTGGAACTTCTGACCGCCGAGGACAGCGTGACGGACCCCGCGCGTCCCCTGCCGCTGCCTGCCCGGGCGCGCGGGGATATCCGCTTCGAGGATGTGCGCTTTTCCTATCCCTCGCGGCCCGGCGTTTCGGCGCTGGACGGGGTGAACCTGCATGTGCGGCCGGGCGAGACCGTGGCGCTGGTCGGTCCCTCCGGGGCGGGCAAGACGACGATCATCCAGCTTCTGCTGCGCTTCTACGACCCTCAGGAGGGGCGCATCCTGCTGGACGGGGTGGACCTGTGCGATACCACGCGCGCCACCTTCCGCCACCATATCGCGCTGGTGCCGCAGGATCCGGTGATATTTGCCGCCACCGCGCGCGAGAATATCCGTTTCGGTCGGCCCGACGCGACCGATGCCGAGGTCGAACAGGCCGCCCGCGCGGCGGCCGCGCATGACTTCCTGGCCGCGCTGCCGCAGGGCTATGATACCCAGGTGGGCGAGCGGGGCATGATGCTGTCGGGCGGGCAGAAACAGCGGGTCGCGATCGCCCGCGCCATCCTGCGCGATGCGCCCGTGCTGCTGCTGGACGAAGCGACCTCGGCGCTGGATGCCGAATCCGAACACGCGGTTCAGCATGCCGTGGACGAGATGGCCGCCACGCGCACCACGCTGATCGTGGCGCATCGGCTGGCCACCGTGAAGAAGGCCGACCGGATCCTCGTGTTCGACGGGGGCCGGATCGTGGCCGAGGGCAGCCACGAGGCGCTGGTGGCGCAGGGCGGGCTGTATGCGCGCCTGGCCCGGCTGCAATTCACCGACGGGATCGAAAGCGCCGCCTGAGCCGCGGCGATTTCGTTTGCTTGTCGCAAATCCCTGTCTACTCTGGCACATCGTTCACGATTTTTGCCGAGGAGGACGGAAAATGGGATTGTGGTCATTCGTCAAGAATGCGGGGAAGAAGCTGGGCGGCCGGGCCGAGGCGGCCGAGGCGCCCAGCGTCGAGGATTTGCACAAGGAAATCGCCGATCTGGGACTTGATGCCGGGGGGCTGGAGATCTCGGTCGAGGGCGACAAGGTCAAGGTGACCGGCACCGCCGCCAGCCAGGAAGCCAAGGAAAAGGTGATGCTGGCGGTCGGAAATATCGAAGGCGTGGCCGCGGTCGAGGATGCGGCGGGCGGCGCGGATCCGGTGTTCCACACCGTCGTCAAGGGCGACAGCCTGTGGAAGATCGCGGAAAAGACGCTGGGCAATGGCGCGCGCTATACCGAGATCTTCGAGGTCAACAAGCCGATGCTGAGCGATCCCGACAAGATCTATCCCGGCCAGGTGCTGCGCATTCTGCAGGGCTGATCCCTTCCTGCCCGCCGCAGCGCCCGGCCTGACGTGGCGTTGCGGCCATGGCAGGGGATCTTGCGGCGGGCGGGAAATCAGGCCATCCTGATTCTCTGTAAGGGAGAGCGGCGCCGCAGCGAACGGCCCCGGGGAGGAAAGACGATGGCAGCCTATGCCTCACGCGCCGATCGCGACGCGATCGAGGCCGAATCCGACTGGCATGCGCGTCCCGTGGCGCGCAGTATCCATGAGTTCCTGAGTACGACGGCGCGCGCGCATCCCGACCGCCCGGCGTTGAGTTTCCAGATGTTCTCGGATCCCGGGGCGCCGGCCGAGACGCTGAACTGGGCCGAGCTGCACGGCCGGGTGACCCAGGCCGCGAACCTGTTCCGCCGGCTCGGCATCGGCGAGAAGGACGTCATCGCCTATGTCCTGCCAAACTGCACCGAAACCGCGGTGACGTTGCTGGGCGGGGCCGTGGCGGGAATCGTGAACCCGATCAATCCGTTGCTGGAGGCCGAGACCATCGGCGCGATCCTGCGCGACACCAATGCCAGGGTGGTCGTCACGCTGCGCACCTTCCCCAAGACCGATGTCGGCCAGAAGGTCGCCGAGGCGGTGCGCCACGCGCCGAATGTGCGCACGGTGCTGGAGGTGGACCTCTTGCGCTACCTGACCGGTGCCAAGAAGCTGATCGTGCCGCTGATCCGGCCGAAGAACCCCGACAACCACCATGCCGACCTGCTGGATTTCCACAAGGAACTGGCAAGGGAACGCGCCGACCGGCTGGATTTTCCCGACCATTCCGAGGACCGGATCGCGGCGCTGTTCCATACCGGCGGCACGACCGGTCTGCCCAAGGTCGCGCAGCACCAGGTTTCGGGGATGATCTACAATGGCTGGCTGGGCCATCGGCTCTTGTTCACCGAGAAGGACACGCTGATCTGTCCCTTGCCGCTGTTCCATGTCTTTGCCGCCTATCCGGTGCTGATGTCGGTGATCTCGGCCGGGGCGCATATGGTGCTGCCGACGCCCGCGGGCTATCGCGGCGAGGGGGTGTTCGACAATTTCTGGAAGCTGATCGAACGCTGGGGCGTGACCTTCGTCATCACCGTGCCCACCGCCATCGCCGCGCTGATGCAACGCAAGGTGGATGCCGATGTCTCGACGCTGCGTTATGCGTTTTCCGGCTCGGCGCCGCTGCCGGTCGAGCTTTACCGCCGCTTCGAGGAGGCCACCGGCGTCACCATCTGCGAGGGCTACGGGCTGACCGAGGCGACCTGCCTGGTCTCGATCAACCCGCCGAATGGCGCCAAGAAGATCGGCTCGGTCGGCATTCCGTTTCCCTATACGCAGGTGCATATCCTGAAATGCGACGCCGAGGGCAACGTGCTGGGCGAATGCGAGGTGGATGAGGTGGGCGAGATCTGCGTCGCCAATCCCGGCGTGGTCGAGGGGTCGACCTATACCGATGTCGCCAAGAACCGCGGGCTTTTCGCGGGCGGGCGGTTCCTGCGGACGGGCGATCTGGGCCGGATCGACGCGGATGGTTATCTTTACATCACCGGCCGGGCCAAGGACATCATCATCCGCGGCGGCCACAATATCGACCCCGCCGAGATCGAGCAGGCGCTGTCCGGGCACCGCGCCGTGGCCCTTGTCGGCGTGATCGGCCAGCCCGATGCCTTCGCGGGAGAATTGCCCTGCGCCTATGTGGAACTCGTCAAGGACGCCACCGTGACGCCCGAGGAATTGCTGGCTCATGCCAGGATCCATATCCACGAA
The DNA here is from genome assembly GCF_011048875.1 of Rhodovulum sp. Taxonomy (NCBI): domain Bacteria; kingdom Pseudomonadati; phylum Pseudomonadota; class Alphaproteobacteria; order Rhodobacterales; family Paracoccaceae; genus Rhodovulum; species Rhodovulum sp. The sequence goes on along the minus strand of NZ_DSDD01000096.1, from coordinate 1,957 downwards.
CGCGCCGCGATCCCCAAGCATATCGAGATCATCGGGGAATTGCCCAAGACCGCGGTCGGCAAGGTGTTCAAGCCCGAACTGCGCAAGCGCGCGATCCGGCGGGTCTATGACGCCGCGCTGGCCGAGGCGGGGCTGTCGGCGCGGGTGGGCGAGGTGGTCGAGGACCGCAAGCGCGGGCTGGTGGCCCGGCTGACGCGCCAAGGCGCCGACGACGAGAACGCCCTGCGCGCGGTGCTGGGCAGCTTTACCGTGCCCTGGGAATGGATCGACTGAGCGCGGCGGTTCCTGTTGTGCACGGGCTCGATAGCGGGCCTTGGGCGGCTGCGTCCCGCTTTGGCGACATACTCGATCCGCAGGGGCAGGCCGCGCGCGGCGCAGCCCGACATGGTGGACGGCACAGGCGGGCGACCCTTCGAGGAAGGGCGATGGGGACAGGCCAGGGCAGAACAGGTCCGACTGGCGCGTGGCCCTGAGCAGGGCGGCGGGCCGGATGGCCCTAGAGGGCGCCCGCTTCGTCCAGGGGCCTGTCGGACGGTCCGGGCCGGGTGGCAGTTGCACGAAGCTGGCGCTGGACGGTCGCCGTCAGGTCGGCCAGCGAGAAGGGTTTCGGCAGGTAGACCGAATTCGGGATGCGCGCGCGGATCTCTCCGAAACTGTCCTCGGCATAGCCCGAGACGAACACGACCTTGGTTCCGGGCCGCTCCTGAAGCGCCTGCGCAATCCAGCCCGGCCCGTCGAGACCCGGCATCACCACATCCGTCACGAAGACATCGATCCTGAGCCCGGGATCGGCGAGGATCTCCAGTGCCTCCTCGCCGCTCTCGGCCTCGAGCACGGTATGGCCGCGCATCGCCAGCGCGCGCGATGCGAAGGAGCGCACCGGCGCCTCGTCCTCGACCAGCAGCACCACGCCGCTGTCGGGCAGTTCCTCTTCGGTCTCGGCGGCGGGGATGGCCTCTGCCTCCGCCTCGCCGTGATAGGCCGGCAGGTAGAGCGTGAAGGTCGAGCCCTTGCCCGGTTCGCTGTCGACGAAGATGAAGCCGCCGGTCTGTTTGACAATGCCATACACGGTCGAAAGGCCGAGCCCGGTGCCTTCGCCCGGACGCTTGGTCGTGAAGAAGGGTTCGAAGATCTTGGTCAACCGATCAGGCGGGATGCCCTCGCCCTTGTCGATCACCCGGACCACGGCATAGGGGCCGGCGGGCACCACCGCGCGATCGCGCCGGAGTTCGGTTTCCAGTTCGACCGCCTCGGTTTCAAGCCGGATCTCTCCCCCCCTCGGCATCGCGTCGCGGGCATTGACCACGAGGTTCATCACCACCTGTTCCAGCTTGCGCTTGTCCGCGCGGATCGGCGGCAGCCCTTCGCCATTGCGGATGCGCAGCCGCACGCGTTCGCCCACCAGCCGGTCGAGCAGATGCGCAAGCTCGCCCATCGTGTCGCGCAGTTCCAGAACCTCGGGGCTGAGTGTCTGCTTGCGCGAGAAGGCAAGCAACTGCCCGACAAGGCTGGCCGCGCGGTTGGCGTTCTGGTGGATCTGCACGAGATCGGCATAATCGGGATCGCCCGCATCATGGCGCAGCATCAGCAGGTCGCAATGGCCCGAGATCGCGGTCAGCAGGTTGTTGAAATCATGCGCGATCCCGCCGGCAAGCTGGCCGACCGCCTGCATTTTCTGGCTCTGGGTGAACTGCGCCTCGAGCGTTTTCATCTCGGTCACGTCATGCAGCACCGCGACAAGCCCGCTGCCCGCCATCCGCGCCAGTGCGACCTGGACGAACAATTCGCGGTCGTCACGCGCCACGCGCAGCACTTCGGCCATGTTGCTGGCCCGCCCCGCGGCGGCCTCGGCCAGCCAATCGCTGACGGACCTGCCCAGCCCCTCCAGCCGCTCGCACAGGTTGAGGTCCGTGCCGGGCGCACCGGCCAGCAACTCGCGCGCGCGGGTATTGGCCAG
>NZ_DSDD01000212.1:0-14589 GCF_011048875.1 Rhodovulum sp. | reverse complement strand
GGCGGCGTGCAGGTGGTCGATCAGTTCCGCTGGTCCTCCCATGTGGAACTTGTCGCGACATTCACGCGGGGCCATATCGCCAGTCAACGCGGCTTTCCGATTCGGGTGGAGCAATGAGGGACAAACTGGCCTGGGCGCTGGAGTTGCCCGTCACACGCAACGCCATCATGGGCGTGATCCTGTTCAACGCCGTGCTGCTGGGGATGGAAACCTCGGACGAGATCATGGCCGAGGCGGGACCGCTGATCCTGATGCTGGACAAGCTGTGCCTTGCGATCTTCGTGGCCGAGATCGTGGCCAAGCTGGTGGCCTATCGGCTGTCCTTCTTCCGCTCGGGCTGGAACATCTTCGATTTCGCCATTGTCGGCATCTCTCTGGTGCCCGGCGCACAGACGCTTGGCGTGCTGCGGGCGCTGCGCATCCTGCGTCTGCTGCGCGTGATCTCGGTCGCGCCGCGCCTGCGTCGGGTGGTCGAGGGGTTCATCACCGCGCTGCCGGGCATGGGCTCGGTCTTCCTGCTGATGGGGATGATCTTCTATATCGGCGCGGTCATGGCGACCAAGCTGTTCGGGGATGCCTTCCCCGACTGGTTCGGCACGCTGGGCCTGTCGGCCTATTCGCTGTTCCAGGTGATGACGCTGGAAAGCTGGTCGATGGGCATCGTCCGCCCGGTGATGGAGGTCTATCCCTATGCCTGGGCGTTCTTCGTGCCGTTCATCATGGTCACGACCTTCGCGGTGGTGAACCTGCTGGTGGGTCTGATCGTCAACTCGATGCAGGACGCCCATCACGAGGAAGACACGCTCAAGACCGATGCCTATCGCGATGAGGTGCTGTCGCGCCTGGCCGCGATCGAGGCCCGGCTTTCGGGGTCCGAAGCCGCGCCGGAACCGGGTTTGCAGGATGAATCCGCGCGCAAGATCGCGTATGATCGCCCCTAGGCAAGAAACCGGAACGAGCGGACAAGGCGGGAATGATCGGACGACGTGCTTTCATGGCGGCGGGAGCGTGTCTTGCGCTGTCCGCCTGTGGATCGAAATTCAGAACCTATAACGGGCCAGAGGTCACGCGGGTCGTGGTTCTCAAGGACAAGCGGCGGATGTATCTGCTGCACCACGACAAGGTGCTCAAGGGCTATGATGTCGGGCTTGGCTTCCAGCCCAACGGGCACAAGCTGCACGAGGGTGACGGGCGCACGCCCGAGGGGCGCTACCTGATCGACCGGCGCAACCCGAACAGCAATTTCCATCTGTCGGTGGGCATATCCTACCCGAACGAGCGCGATGTCGACGTCGCGCGCAGCCTCGGTCTCAACCCGGGCGGCGACATCTTCATCCATGGCCGGGCGGGCAAGCACAAGGGCAAGCGCCGTGACTGGACCGAAGGGTGCATCGCGGTCTCGGATCGCGAGATCGAAGAGATCTATGCCATGGTGCGCGATGGCACCGTGATCGACATCCTGCCCTGAGCCGGCGCGGATCGGGCCGCGCCTAGAAGGCCGAAGCGACCTGATCCGCCCGCGATCCGGTGATCAGCGACCACCAGATCTTGCCGTTCGGCTCCTGGTAATAGGCAAAGCCCATATCGGTCAGCCGCGGCATCAGCAGCGTCTCGCGCTTCTCGGGATCCTCCAGCCAGGCGGCCAGGATTTCCAGCTCGGTCTCGTAGGTCTCGGCGATCAGCTCGGCGCCGACACTGCCCTGGTAGCCCGCACGGCTCACCCGGTCCAGCGTCGAGGAACCGTCCGAGCCGAAGGTCCAGGGCCGGTTCTGCACCGCCATGTCGCGGGCATGGGTGGCGGCGGCGGCGTTCAGACGCGAGTCGAGTTCCAGCGGTCGCACGCCGCGCGCCTCGCGCACGGCGTTCACCGCGTCCAGCATCCGGTACTGGATGCGGGCCCGGTCCGCCCGCGATATGCGGTAGACCTGCGGCAGGGGCTTGCCGTCCGGGCCAAGCCGGACGGGTTCGGTGGGTGTGCACGCCGTAACGGCAAGAACGATCGCAAGGGCCGGGACCAGAACTTTCATCGGGACATCCTAACACGCTTCGGGCGATGTCTAGCGGCTCTGCGCCGCCGGTTCAAATCCCCAGAGTTCTGACAGGTGTTTGAATTGCGGTGAAGCGCGGTCAAGCATATATATTCGTGCAAAGTGGAACCCTTCCAAACCTGGAGTGAAAGTTGAACAGCAAGGTCCCGTCTTTCCCGTGTCGCGTGACGCGCAGGCGATTCGTCGGCGGTTCGGCTGCGCTCCTTGGCGGACTGGCCGCGCCCGCCGTCCTTGGGCAGACCGTCGAGATGGAGCAGTCGATCGCCCAGGGGGCGCGGCGCAACACCGCGATGTTCCGGGCGCTGGACTGGCAGCCCTATTTCTCCGACCTGCGCAACGGCGCCATCCTCGTCGATATCTCGTCGCGCGCCCTGCATTACTGGTCCGAGGACCGCGCGGTCTACAAGGTCTACCCGACCTCGGTGCCGATGTCCGAGGATCTGACCCGACGCGGGCGCACCTCGGTCATCCGCAAGGTCGAAGGCCCGGACTGGCGACCCACCCCCTCGATGAAGAAGCGCAATCCCGAATGGCCGGACTATGTTCCCCCGGGACCGGACAATCCGCTGGGCACGCATGCGCTGCACCTGAGCTGGACCTATTACCGGATCCACGGCACCCATGACACCCGCAAGATCGGGCGGCGGTCGTCGAACGGATGCGTCGGCCTCTATAACGAGCATATCGCCGAACTGTTCGATCTGGCCAAGGTGGGCACGCAGGTGTTGCTTATTTGACGACAATTTACGAGACCGCCGGACAGGGCGCTCGGCATTGTTGAAAACCGCGATGGTCGCGGATTAGACAGGCAACACAAGCCTTCGATGCATGCGACAGGCGGAACCATCCGTCTCGCGCTGTTATTTGGGAGTAGAAAGATGAAGAAGATCGCCCTTGCCACGGCCCTTTCGGTCGCCGCGACCGCCGGTTTCGCCGGCGGCTACTCGGAGCCGGTGATGGAACCCGAAATCATCGTTCAGGACACCTCGTCCTCGGCCGGTGGTGTCATCGTTCCGATCCTGGCCCTGATCCTGTTCGCGGCCGTGATCGCCGACTGATCGCGGCAATACCGTGAAAAGAAAGAAGGCGGTGGGTTCTCCACCGCCTTCTTTCTTTTGCCCTTTCGCCAAAGGGCGCAGCGTCAGCCCAGCCAGCCGCGTAGATGAGCCCGGATCACGTCGCACAACGCCTCGATGTGCTGATCGTCGTCGTTGAGGCAGGGGATATAGGTGAACTCCTCGCCGCCCGCCTCCTCGAAGCTTTCCCGGATCTCCTCGTTGATTTCTTCCAGCGTCTCGATGCAATCGGCCGAGAAGGCCGGCGCAATCACCGCGATCCGCTTCTTGCCGCGCTCGGCCAACCGGGCGACCTCTTCAACGGTATAGGGTTGCAGCCATTCCTCGGGGCCGAATCGGGACTGGAACGTGGTCGTGATCCGGTCATCCGCCCAGCCCAGCCGCTCCTTCAACAGGCGCGTCGTCTTGAGACACTGGCAATAATAGGGGTCGCCCTCGGTCAGATAGCGCGTCGGCACCCCGTGATAGGAACAGACCAGCACGTCCGGCTTGTGTTCCAGCGCAGCATAGCCCCGCTCGACCGAGGCGGCCAGCGCGCCGATATAGGAAGGTCTGTCGAAATAGGCGGGCACGGTGCGCACCTGCGGCTGCCATTTCTCGTCCATCAGCGCACGGAAGAAATGATCGTTCGCGGTGGCCGACGTGGCGCCCGAATATTGCGGGTAAAGCGGGAAGAACAGGATCTTGCGGCAGCCCTTGTCCACCATCTCGCGGACCTTCGACTTGGTCGAGGGGCTGCCATAGCGCATGCAGAAATCCACCACGACCTCGCTGCCGAAACTGGCCTCCAGCGCCTCGCGCACCTTGATGGTCTGCGATTTGGTGATGGTCATCAGGGGGCTTTCGCCCGCCTCGTTATTCCAGATCGACTTGTAGGCTTCGCCCGACGAGAACGGCCGCTTGGTCAGCACCACGAGTTGCAGGATCGGCTGCCAGATCCAGGGTGAATAGTCGATCACCCGCTTGTCCGACAGGAACTCGTTCAGATAGCGCCGCATCGACCAGTAGTCGTAATTGTCCGGCGTGCCGAGATTGGCCAGCAGGATCCCTACCTTTTCGGCCGGGATCTTCGGGTGGTCGGCGGGGGCGTGGGTTGGGCGCCGGGCTGCTGCAGAGGACAGACCATCCTTGCTCCCACCTCGCTTGGAGTCGAACATCACGTCTTTTCCGGGATCTCTGTCGGGCTTCAAACTGGAATACCTCAAGCACATAAACGCATTCCGACCGGGGTCAATCCGTCCCCGGGCCGTTTCCATCGCCAAGCATCCGCTCGGTCGTGCCCAACGCCTCGGCCAGCCTTGTGCGGGCCGAACCCGGGCGCAGGGGCTTGGGTTGCGTGTCAGCGGGCGCCCACCCCGCAAGGTAGATCAATTCGGCGGTTGCGGCGATGCGGCCATCCGGTCCGGCATGGGCCTCGGCATAGCGCCGGGCGGCCTCGGCGAACAGCGCGCGCGGCGTTGTCCGGCGGTGCCGCGCGGCCAGCGCATTGGTCTCGCCCATCGCGCGCAACTCGCGCATCAGGTGGAACGGGGTCTGGTAACTTACCGTATGCAGGGCAGAATCGGCCACGGGCAGCGCGAATCCCGCGCGTTGCAGCAACCCGCCCAGATCGCGAATCTCGCCCATCGGCAGCACCCGGGGCGACAGCCCGCCGGTCAGCGCCACCTCGGCCTCGGCCAGCGCCGCGCGCAACTCGTGCAAGCTGCGACCGCCGAACAGCACGGCGAGGAACAGCCCGTCAGGGCGCAGCGCGCGGCGGCATTGCACCAGTTGCCCGACGGGATCGTTCGCCCAGTGCAGGCAGAGCGCATGGATCACAAGATCGTGTGCGCCGGGCGCCAGAGCCAGCGTCTCGTCATCCTCGACAAGTGCCGCGCCGGGAAAGCCGCGTTGCCACGGCTCGGGAAAACCGGTGACGACGGCAGGCGACGTAAAGGTTCTGTTAACCTCTATGAGCCTTTCCTGAATCTCGTCAGCTGCGAGTGCGTGCAGGAAAAGCTCGGGCGCGCGGCGGGCGCGGGCACGGTGGCGCTTCAGCGCCGCACGGTCGGTCAGGTCGGGTGGGCTCTGCATCGGGTCTCCGCCAATCGAAGGGCCTATGTAGGGACGGGGGCGGATGTTTCAAAGCGCATTGCGACTGATCTATCCCCCGCGCTGCGTATCCTGCGGCGAGATGGTGGAACGCGACTTCGCCCTGTGCGCGGCCTGCTGGGGCCAGATGGATTTCATCGCCGGGCTGGTCTGCGATTGCTGCGGCACGCCGCTGCCGGGCGAGGATGGCGGCACGCCCGAATATTGCGACGACTGCCTGGCCCGGCCGCGGCCCTGGTCGCGGGGCCGCGCGGCGCTGCTTTACCGCGACAAGGCGCGCAAGCTGGTGCTGTCCCTCAAGCATGGCGACCGGACGGAACTGGCGCGCCCCGCGGCCGAATGGATGCTGCGTGCGGGCCGGGCGATCCTGACGCCCGGGATGGTGGTCGCGCCGGTGCCGCTGCATCGCTGGCGGCTTTTGCGGCGGCGCTACAACCAGGCCGCGCTGTTGTCGCAAGCATTGGCCGAGGGCGCGAGTCTCGCGCATATTCCCGACCTGCTGATCCGCCGTCGCAAGACCCGGGTGCAGGACGGCATGGGGGCCGAGCAACGCTTCGCCAACCTCGCGGGCGCCATCGCCGTGCATCCCCGCCATCGCGAGCGGCTGCGCGATCGCACCGTGCTGCTGGTCGATGACGTCATGACCTCGGGCGCCACGCTGTCGGTGGCGGCCGAGGCCTGTCTTGCCGCCGGTGCCCGGGAGGTGCGCATCCTGGTTCTGGCCCGCGTTGCGAAAGCGTCATCAACGCCTATAGTACCGGCCAGGCGAGGGAAAACGGACCATGAGATCGGTTGAAATCTACACATCGCCGCTTTGCGGCTATTGCCACGCCGCCAAGCGGCTGTTGCAGCAAAAGGGCGTCAGCTATTCGGAAATCGACGTGGGCGCGCAGCCCGCGCTGCGCCAAGAGATGATGGCCCGCGCCCATGGTCGCCACACGGTTCCGCAGATCTTCATTGGCGAGATCCATGTCGGCGGCTGCGACGAGCTTTACGCGCTGGACCGGGCGGGCAAGCTCGATCCCTTGCTGGCGGGGTGACGGCGATGCGGGTGGCCCTGATCCAGGTCACATCGGGCGATGTGCCCGAGGCCAACATCGCCCCGGCCTGCGAGATGGTGCGCCAGGCGGCGGTGGACGGCGCGCAATTCGTGCTGACGCCCGAGGTAACCAACTGCCTGTCGTCCAGCCGGGCGCAGCAGGACCGCGTCCTGAGCCATGAAGAGGACGACCCGATGCTGTCGGTCCTGCGGCAAGAGGCGGTCAATGCCCGCATCTGGCTGCTGATCGGCTCGCTGGGTCTGAAGACGCATGACCCCGACGGACGCTTCGCCAACCGCTCCTTCCTGATCGCCCCGGACGGGTCCATCGCCGCGAAATACGACAAGATCCACATGTTTGACGTGCAGATCACCGAAACCGAAAGCTACCGCGAATCGGAAGGCTACCGCCCCGGTGACCGTGCGGTGGTGGCGCCGACTCCCTTCGGCAGGATCGGTCTGTCGATCTGCTATGACCTGCGCTTTCCCCATCTCTACCGCGCGCTGGCCCAGGGCGGGGCCGAGATCCTGACCATTCCGGCCGCCTTCTCGCCGGTGACGGGGGCGGCGCATTGGGAAACGCTGCTGCGCGCCCGCGCGATCGAGACCGGATGTTATGTGCTTGCGCCAGCGCAATGCGGGCTGCACCCCGCGACCGAGGGCCGACCGCGCCGGACCCATGGCCATTCGCTGGCCGTGGCCCCCTGGGGCGAGGTGCTGGCCGATGGCGGGACGGCACCCGGCATCACCCATGTCCAGATCGACCGGCAGGAGGTGGCGCGCGCCCGGGCCCGCGTGCCCTCGATCACGCATGACCGGCCCTTCGCCCCGCCCCCGTGAGCGAGATCGGCGACAGCCTGGCCGTGACGATCTTCAGCGAGATCTTCATGGCCGACCAGCTGGCGCGCAACCGGATCGCGCGGGCGCTGCCCAAGGGAATGGAGATCAGCCATTTCTCGGTGCTGAACCATCTGGCCCGGATCAACGAGGAACGCAGCCCCGCCCAGCTTGCCGCGACCTTCCATGTCACGCGGGGCGCGATGACCAACACGCTGAACCGGCTGGACTGGGCGGGCCATGTCCATATCCGCCCCGACTGGGACGATGCGCGTCGCAAGATGGTCTCGATCAGCCCCTCGGGCCGGGCCGCGCGCGATGTCGCGATACAGGCCATGACCCCGGTCCTGGCCGAGGCCGTGGCAGATATCGGCGAGGACCGGCTGCGCGCCGCGCTGCCCGTCCTGCGCATGCTGCGCCAAAAGCTGGAAGGCCCGCGCTAGGCGGGCTTCACCGAGGCGGTGACATAGTTCACCGACAGATCCCGGCTCGACAGCGACCAGCCCCAGGTGATCGGGTTGAACACGAAGCCGGTGCGGTCCACGGGTTTCAGCCCGGCCTGTTCCAGCAACCGGCACAACTCGTCCGGCGTGATGAACTTGGACCATTCATGCGTGCCCCTGGGCAGCCAGCGCATGACATATTCCGCCCCGACAATCGCCATCGCAAAGCTTTTCGGGTTGCGGTTGATCGTCGAACACAGATGCAGCCCGCCCGGTTTCAACAGTTTCCGGCAGGCGGTCAGATAGGCCAGCGGGTCGGACACATGCTCGACCACTTCCATGTTCAGCACCACGTCGAACTGTTCGCCCGCCTCGGCCAGCGCCTCGGCGGTGGTGTGGCGATAGTCGATCATCAGCCCCGATTGTTCGGCATGGATGCGCGCGACGGGAATGTTGCGCGCCGCCGCATCCGCACCCACCACGGTTGCCCCCAGCCGCGCCATCGGCTCGGACAACAGCCCGCCGCCGCAGCCGATATCCAGCAGGCGCAGCCCCTTGAACGGCATCTCGGCCGAAAGGTCGCGGTCGAACTCCGCGGCGATCTGGCGGGTGATGTAGTCCAGCCGACAGGGGTTGAGCATGTGCAGCGGCTTGAACTTGCCATTCGGATCCCACCATTCGGCGGCCATCGCCTCGAATTTTGCGACTTCCGTGGGGTCGACGGTCGCTTCGGCTCCTTGCATCGCGGGCTCCGTTCCTGTCTTCTGTATCAATGCCCTTGGGGCGTGTGGCTTTCGCGTTATATAGGCGACGCATGGACAAATCGGCAGGCCAAAAGCGCGCATCGCAACTTCTTTACCCGCTGGTCGATCCGTTCGACCAGCGCATGCTGGATGTTGGCGACGGCCACCGTCTTTATGTAGAGCAATGCGGCCATCCCGACGGTATCCCCGTCATCGTCCTGCATGGCGGCCCCGGTGGCGGGTGCAGCCCGGCGATGCGGCGCTATTTCGACGCGGACGAGTTTCGCGTGGTCCTGTTCGACCAGCGCGGTTGCGGCCGCTCGCGGCCCCATGCCAGCGTTTCGGCCAACACGACCTGGCATCTGGTCGAGGACATCGAGACGATCCGCAAGACGCTGGGCATCGAGCGCTGGGTGCTGTTCGGCGGAAGCTGGGGCGCCACGCTCGCGCTGATCTATGCCCAGACCCATCCCGACCGCGTGGCCTATCTGGCGCTGCGCGGGGTGTTCCTGATGACCCAGGCAGAGCTCGACTGGTTCTATGGCGGCGGCGCGGGGCAGTTCTGGCCCGACCTCTGGGCGCGTTTCGCCGAGATGATCCCCCAGGAAGAGCGCGGCGACATGATCGGGGCCTATCACCGTCGGCTGTTCTCGGGCGACCTGATGATGGAGACGCGCTTTGCCCGCGCCTGGGCCGCCTGGGAAAACGCGCTGGCCTCGATCGACCACGAAGGCCCGCTGGGCGAGGCGCCGACCGATTACGCCCGCGCCTTTGCCCGGCTCGAGAATCACTATTTCCGCAATCGCGGATTTCTGGACCGGGACGGGCAGCTTTTGCAGGACATTCCCCTGATCGCGCATATCCCCGCAACCATCGTGCAGGGCCGCTATGACATGGTCTGTCCGCCCGCATCGGCCTGGCGGCTTGCCGAACGCTGGGGCCGGGCCGATCTGCGGATGGTGCCGCTGGCCGGGCATGCCCTGTCCGAACCCGGGATCAGCGCCGAACTGGTGCGCACCATGCGCGGCGTCCAGCGGCAAGCGGCGGCTTTGGGGCTGTGAGCATCAATATCCGCTTCTGGGACCGGCTCGCACGCCGCTACGCGCGGATGCCGCTGCGCGATCCCGAAACCTATGAGCGCAAGCTGGCGATGACCCGCGCCCACCTTTCCCCCGGCGCGCGCGTGTTCGAGATCGGCTGCGGCACCGGCACGACCGCGCTGAAACACGCCCCCCATGCGGGCCATGTCACCGCCATCGACTGTTCCGCCAACATGATCGGGATCGCGCGCGACAAGGCCGCGGCCGAAGGCATCGCCAATGTCACCTTCGAGGTGGCCAGCCTTGAGGACATGCCGGATACGCCCGGCGCCTGGGACATGGTGATGGCGCATAACGTGCTGCACCTGTTACCCGACCGCCCCGGCGCGCTGCTGCGTATCCACCGCATGCTGAAACCCGGCGGCGCGTTCGTCTCCTCCACCGCCTGCGCCGCGCGTGCGCCTTGGCTGTTCCGAGCCATCGTCCGGACCGGCCACGCGCTGCGCCTGCTGCCGCTGTTCAACTTCCTGACCGAGGACGGGCTGAAGGCCGAGATCCGCGCCGCCGGGTTCGAGATCGTCGAGGAACTGCTGCCTCCCGGCGGGCGGTCGGCGCTGTTCCTGATCGCGCGCAAGCAGACCTGACCCCCCGGGGACACAATCTCCTTGCACAAACGCCCCGTTCCGCCTATACCGCGGTCAACAACGGCGGTTCGGCCTCCACACCCGATCCTCCACCGGTGAGTTTTACACGGGCCGTTGGCCCGTTTTTTTGTGTCTGGAACACCCATGCCCGACCTCATCGCCAAGACTGCCATGGACCGGCGCCTCGCCGAGATCCTGAGCCCCGTGATCGAGGGGCTGGGGTTCGAGCTTGTGCGCATCCGGTTGATGGGCGGCAAGACCAAGACGCTGCAGATCATGACCGAACGCCCGGAAGGCGGGATCGAGGTGGACGAATGCGCCCGGATCTCGACCGCGGTTTCTGCGGTGCTGGATGTCGAGGACCCGCTCGAGGACGCCTATACGCTGGAGGTCTCCAGCCCCGGCATCGACCGCCCCTTGACGCGGCTCAAGGATTTCGCGGTCTGGGAAGGCCATGAGGCAAAGATCGAGACGACCGAGATGATCGACGGCCGCCGCCGCTTCAAGGGCGTGCTGGCCGGTGTCGAGAATGACGAGGTGCTGATCGAGATCGACGGGCCGGACGGGCAGCCTGTGACCATCGGGCTGGAGTATGACTGGCTGTCGGACGCCAAACTTGTGCTGACCGACGAACTGATCCGCGAGATGCTGCGCGCCCGCAAGGCCGCCGGCATCATCGACGAGGACGATTTTGACGAGATCGAGACGGACGAGGGTTCCGTCCCGCAGGAGGACTGAGACATGGCGATTACCTCTGCCAACCAGCTTGAACTGCTTCAGACCGCCGAGGCTGTGGCGCGGGAAAAGATGATCGACCCCGATCTGGTGGTGCAGGCGATGGAAGAATCCCTCGCCCGGGCCGCCAAGTCGCGCTACGGCTCGGAAATGGACATCCGCGTGTCCATCGACCGCAAGACGGGCCGGGCGAGTTTCACCCGCGTGCGCACCGTGGTCGAGGATGACGCGCTGGAGAATTACCAGGCCGAACTGACCGTCGCGCAGGCGAAACAGTATCTCGACGATCCCAAGGTGGGCGATACCTTCGTGGAAGAGGTGCCGCCCGTCGAAATGGGCCGGATCGCCGCGCAAAGCGCCAAGCAGGTGATCCTGCAGAAGGTCCGCGAGGCCGAGCGCGACCGCCAGTTCGAGGAATTCAAGGACCGCGTCGGCACGATCATCAACGGCCAGGTCAAGCGCGAGGAATACGGCAACGTCATCGTCGATATCGGTCGGGGCGAGGGCATCCTGCGCAGGAATGAAAAGATCGGCCGCGAAAGCTATCGCCCGAACGACCGCATCCGCTGCTTCATCAAGGATGTCCGCCGCGAAACCCGTGGCCCGCAGGTCTTCCTGTCGCGCACCGCGCCCGAGTTCATGGCCGAACTCTTCAAGATGGAAGTGCCGGAAATCTACGACGGCATCATCGAGATCAAGGCCGTGGCCCGCGACCCGGGCAGCCGCGCCAAGATTGCCGTGATTTCCTACGACAACTCGATCGACCCCGTGGGCGCCTGCGTCGGCATGCGCGGCAGCCGCGTTCAGGCCGTCGTGAACGAGCTTGAGGGCGAGAAGATCGACATCATCCCCTGGAACGAGGACCAGGCCACCTTCCTCGTGAACGCGCTGCAACCCGCCGAGGTCAGCAAGGTCGTCATCGACGAGGAGGCCGGCAAGATCGAGGTCGTGGTCCCCGACGAGCAGCTTTCGCTCGCCATCGGTCGGCGTGGCCAGAACGTGCGCCTGGCCAGCCAGCTGACCGGGCTCGACATCGACATCATGACCGAGGCCGAGGAAAGCGCCCGCCGCCAGGCCGAGTTCGAGGAACGCACGCGGCTCTTCATGGACACGCTGGACCTTGACGAGTTCTTCGCCCAGCTGCTGGTCTCGGAAGGGTTCACCAGTCTTGAAGAGGTCGCCTATGTCGATCTCGACGAGCTTCTGGTGATCGAGGGCGTGGACGAGGACACCGCCGCAGAGCTTCAGGCCCGGGCCCGCGACCATCTCGAAGAGCAGAATCGCAAGGCGCTGGAACATGCCCGTGAACTCGGCGTCGAGGACAGTCTGGTTGAATTCGAAGGCCTGACGCCCCAGATGCTCGAAGCACTGGCCGAGGACGGCATCAAGACGCTTGAGGACTTCGCCACCTGCGCCGACTGGGAACTGGCTGGCGGCTGGACCACGGTCGATGGCCAGCGGGTCAAGGACGAAGGCATCCTCGAGAAGTTCGACATGTCGCTGGAAGAGGCGCAGACCCTGGTGATGACCGCGCGGGTCCTGCTGGGCTGGGTCGATCCGACCGAGCTCGAGGACGACGCCGGGGACAAGACCGACGCCGAAGAGGGCGAAGAGGAGGCCGGAGCCTGATCCGGGGCTCCGGGAGGCCGACATGGGCCGAGCAGGCGCGCGAAAACCTGACGGCGAGCCGGAGCGGCGCTGCATCGCCACCGGCGAGGTGCAGCCGAAGGCGGGACTGATCCGCTTCGTCGTCGGCCCCGACGACCAGATCGTGCCCGACCTTGCGGCCAAGCTGCCCGGCCGGGGCATCTGGGTCGCGGCGGATCGCGACGCGCTTGAGCTGGCGGTCCGCAAGCGGCTGTTCGCGCGGGCAGCGAAACGCCAGGTCACCCTGCCCGAGGGGCTGGTCGATCTGGTCGAGGCCGGGCTGTTGCGCCGCGTGGTCGAGGGGCTGTCGCTGGCGCGCAAGGCCGGGCAGGCGGTGGTCGGGTATGAAAAGGTCAAGGGCTGGCTCGACAGCGGCCGGGCCGCCGTTCTGGTTCAGGCCAGCGACGGGTCGGAACGGGGCAAGACCAAGCTCAGGCCCCCGCAGCGCGAGGGCGCCTATATCGACTGTCTGACGGCCGGGGAAATCGGTTTGGCTTTCGGCCGCGAACATGTGATACATGGCGCGCTTGCGGCTGGCGGACTCATGGAACGTGTAGTAGAGGATGCCGCCAAGCTTTCGGGCATCCGCAAGAAGATCGGGGGCGAGGCCCCCGGAAAGGGTTGAAGGCCTTATGGACGACACTGACGGCAAGAAGACACTGGGACTGCGCGGCGCCTCGCGGCCCGGCCAGGTGAAGCAAAGCTTCAGCCATGGCCGGACGAAGAATGTGGTCGTCGAGACGAAGCGCAAGCGCGTCGTCGTGCCAAAGCCCGGTGCCACGAAATCCGGGGCCACGACCTCTGGCGTTGCGGGCAGCGACCCGGCAAAGCGCCCGGCCGGGATTTCCGATGCCGAGATGGAGCGTCGTCTGAAGGCCCTTCAGGCGGCCAAGGCCCGCGAGGTCGAGGAAGCCGCCCAGCGCGCGGCCGACGAGCGCCAGCGCGAGGAAGAGCGCAAGCGCCGCCGCGACGAGGCCGAGGCCAAGGAACGCGAACAGCGCGAGATCGAGGAAGCCGCCCGCCGCAAGGCCGAGGAAGAGCAGGAGCGCCGCCGCAAGGAGGCGGAGCAGAAGCCCGCCGCAGCGCCGCCGCAGCCCGCCGTCCAACCCGAGTCGGCCAAGACCGCGCCGCCGCGCAAGGTCGGCCGCGAACGCGAGCGCAGCAACGATCGGCAGACCCGCACCAAGGCCAGGGATGACAGCCGCCGCGCCGGCAAGCTGACGCTGACCCAGGCGCTGGACGGCGGCGAAGGTGGTCGGCAGCGCTCGCTCGCCGCGATGAAGCGCAAGCAGGAGCGGATGCGCCAGAAGGCGATGGGCCGCGGCGATACGCGCGAAAAGGTCGTGCGCGAAGTCCAGTTGCCCGAACAGATCGTGGTCTCGGAGCTTGCCAACCGCATGGCCGAGCGCGTGGCCGACGTGGTCAAGGTGCTGATGCAGAACGGCATGATGGTCACCCAGAACCAGGTCATCGACGCCGACACCGCGGAACTCATCATCGAGGAATTCGGCCATCGCGTGCAGCGGGTGTCGGATGCCGATGTCGAGGACGTGATCGCCACCGTCGAGGACAAGGCCGAGGATCTCGAACCGCGCCCGCCGGTCATCACCATCATGGGCCATGTCGACCACGGCAAGACCTCGCTGCTGGACGCGATCCGCGACGCCAAGGTCGTCGCGGGCGAGGCCGGCGGCATCACCCAGCATATCGGCGCCTACCAAGTGAAGACCGATGGCGGCGCGTTGCTGACCTTCCTCGACACGCCCGGCCACGCGGCCTTCACCTCGATGCGGGCTCGCGGCGCGCAGGTGACGGATATCGTCGTGCTCGTGGTCGCCGCCGACGACGCGGTGATGCCGCAGACCGTCGAGGCGATCAACCACGCCAAGGCCGCCAAGGTGCCGATGATCGTGGCGATCAACAAGATCGACAAGCCCTCGGCCAACCCGACCAAGGTGCGCACTGACCTGTTGCAGCACGAGGTGGTGGTCGAGCAGATGTCGGGCGAGGTCCAGGATGTCGAGGTCTCGGCGATCACCGGCCAGGGGCTGGACGAATTGCTGGATGCCATAGCGCTCCAGGCCGAGATCCTCGAACTCAAGGCGAACCCGAACCGCACCGCTGAAGGCGCCGTGATCGAGGCGCAGCTCGACGTGGGCCGCGGCCCGGTCGCGACCGTGCTGGTCCAGAAGGGCACCCTGAAGAAGGGCGATATCTTCGTCGTGGGCGAGCAGTGGGGCAAGGTC
>NZ_DSDD01000025.1:0-14700 GCF_011048875.1 Rhodovulum sp. | reverse complement strand
TTTCGGGGTCCTGGCCGACGATCACATTGACCGCGTAGCGGCGGAATTGCGGCTTGAGGTGATGGCGCGAGGTCGCCACGGGAAAGGCCCCGGCCTGCGCGCCGTCCTCGCGGATCAGGAACAGCTCGGCATTGTCGATCAGGTCCTCGCGCAGCGCCTGAAGATGCCGGGTGACGGAAAGGTGATCGGCAAAGCGGCGGACAGCATCGGCCAGCGCCGCATCGACGCCTTCGCGGGCCATGGCGACGTTCAGCTCCTCGACCTCGGCGCGCTGCGCCTTCAGCCCGCGCGGCACGTCCTTGAGCACATCCTCAAGCTGGTCGCGCAACTCGTCGATGGCCGCGCCGATCCGGTTGCGCTCGTCCTCGGGCAGTTTCTCGTATTCGTCGGGAGGCAGAATCTCGTCGCCCTTGCGCGGCGCCGCGCCAAAGCCCATCGGTGTGCGCATGATCGCCACGCCGCGCGCCCGCGCCGCATCCGCCAGTACGCCCATCGCTTGTTCGTGCCGCTCGGAATAGCTGTCCTCGATGGCGCGGCGGCGGGTCTGGTAATCCTCGGACTCAAAGATCGCGGGGATGTCGTCGGCCAGATCGTTGACCACCTTGCGCAGCGCGTCGCGCAACTCGACCGCACGACCGGGCGGCAATTCGGTGGCGATGGGCCGGCGCGGATCGTCGAAGCGGTTGACATAGACCCGGTCGGGCGGTGGCGGGCGCCGGGCGGCGGCCTCGGCCAGAACCTGTCGGGTGGCGCTGTGCCGTCCGGTGCCGGGCGTGCCAAGAACGTAAAGGTTGAAATCACCGTGATCGGTGTCGGCTGCCAGCCTCAGCGCCTCAAGCGCGCGATCCTGCCCGGGCCAGTCGCTGAGCGGGTCCAACTCGGCCGTGGTCGCGAAGCCGAGCGCAAAATCCTCCTCGCCCGCAAGGCGGCGGGCCGACAGCGGCTGGCCGGTCGCGATCTGGTCCATGGCTCTGCCCCGCTCGGGTTGCCGATGCCATGCGAACACGGTTGCGGGGCAGGGCGCAAGCCCGGCCGAGGCTCAGACCGCGTGCAGGATCGCGCGGCTGCCCAGCGGCACCTGTTCGTAAAGATGGATCACATGGGCATTAAGCATCCGCACGCAGCCGTTCGAGGAACGCTGGCCGATGCTGGCCAGATCGTTGGTGCCGTGGATGCGCAACATGCTGTCCGCACCGGCGAAGGTGAACAGGTAAAGCGCCCGCGCCCCCAGCGGATTGTTCGGCCCGCCGGGCATCCCGTCCTCGTATTTCTTGTAGAGATGCGGCTGGCGCGCGATCATCTCGTCGGTCGGCCGCCACGAGGGCCATTCCTTCTTGACGTCGATCCGGAACACCCCGGAAACGTAAAGCCCGTCACGTCCGATCGACACCGGATAGCGGATCGCGCGACCTTCGGGCAGGGTCCAGTAGAGCGCGAAATCCCTTGGGACGACGTGGACTTCACCCGGCTCCACATTGCGGATGCGCACGATCCGGGGGGCAAGCGGGTCGGGCTCTGCGGGGGCGGGTTTCGTGCCCTGGGCCAGCGCAGGGCCGCCAATCAGCCCGGCCGCCGCTGCGTTCAGCAGGAAAGATCTGCGGTTCATCCTGGAAATGCCATACTTGCCAACGTCTTAGAAGAGGTTAACGCAAGATTCGGGCAACACAAGGGCGAACTGCATTCGTTCACGCGGTTGCGAGACTCACCGGACGCCGCCGCGCCTGCGGCGCAATCCTCGCATCAGCGCCGCGATATCGAACCAGATCAGCACAAGGCCCAGCGGAATCATCCAGAAGCCGACCACCGGCAGGAAGCCGACGAGACCGCCCAGCAACAACAGAATCCCCACAAGGCTGCGCGCCCCCGGCGGCAGGCGGCTGCGCGCCCAGCGCGATACCTGGTCGATCCTGGCGCGCAGTCCTGCCCGGCCTTCTTTCCCGCTCATCCCGACGGCGGGCGGCCTGTCAGCCCGCCGCCCGCGCATGTTCGGGGAACATCGCGGCCAGCCCCTCGGCGGTTGCGGGGGCGACGCCGCGTTCGGTGATCAACCCGGTGACAAGGCGCGCGGGCGTGACGTCGAAGGCGGGGTTGCGCACGGGCGTGCCCCGGGGCGAGATCAGCACCTGGCCGATGGCGCCGTCGGGCATCCGTCCCTGCACATGGGTCACCTCGGCCTGGCCGCGTTCCTCGATGGGGATCTCCCGGACCCCGTCCCAAACCGTCCAGTCGATGGTGGGCGAAGGCAGGGCGACATAGAACGGCACGCCATTGTCATGCGCGGCCAATGCCTTGAGATAGGTGCCGATCTTGTTGCAGACATCGCCCTGCGCGGTGGTGCGGTCGGTGCCGACGATCACCAGATCGACCTCGCCATGCTGCATCAGGTGCCCGCCGGCATTGTCCACGATCAGGTCGTGGCTGACGCCGTGGTTCAGCATCTCCCACGCCGTCAGTTGCGCGCCCTGGTTGCGGGGGCGTGTCTCGTCCACGAAAACATGGATGTCGATGCCGTCCGCGAGAGCGTGATAGATCGGCGAGGTTGCGGTGCCCCAGTCGACCGTGGCCAGCCAGCCCGCATTGCAATGGGTCAGAACGTTCACCCGCCCGCCGCCCTTGCGCGCGGCGATGTCGCGGATCAGGGCAAGGCCGTTCACCCCGATCCGGCGGTTGATCTCGACATCCTCGTCGCAGATCTCGGCCGCGCGGCGGAACGCCGCTTCGGCGCGGTCGGCAGGGGCAAGCGGCTTCAAGAGCCGGGTCATTTCATCCAGTGCCCAGCGCAGGTTGATCGCGGTGGGCCGCGTCTCGTGCAGCAACTCATAGGTTTCCGACAGCGAAGCGTCCGAGGGGTCCTCGGCCATCTGCACCGCCACGCCATAGGCCGCCGTCGCCCCGATCAGCGGCGCGCCGCGCACCCACATGTCGCGGATCGCATCAGCGAAGTCCTTTCGGTTGCTCAGGCTTGCGATCCGAAGCTCATGCGGCAGCCAGCGCTGGTCGATGATCTTGACCGTGCCATCCGCCTCGCGCCAGATGGAGCGGTAATGGGTTCCGTCGATCTTCATGGCCCTTGTGGTCCCCTGTGCTTGCGTTTGCGGTGTTTTGGCCGATTGCGGCGGGCTGCGAAAGGCGGCTCCTCGCCTCACGCGGTTTCGGCCAGATGCGCGGCGCAGCCCCTGAGCGCGGCGAAATCGTCGGTGATCGTGGCGATCGCGAAATTCTCCATCAGCCCCGACAACCGGCCCTTGGCGCGGAAGCTGTCATCCAGACCCAGCCGCGCCAGATGCGGGGTCATCGCGCGTGCGACGCCCCCGATCAGGTAGATGCCGCCATAGGGCAGATGGTGCAGGGCCAGGTCGCCCGCAACCCGGCCCAGCATCGCGGTGTAGCTGCGCAGCGCCAGTTCGGCCGCCGGATCGCCGGGCGCGGCGGCAATGATCGCGGGCCCCTCCAGCCGCCGCGTCGCGCCCGCCCGCGCCGTCACCCATCCGTATAGCGTTGCCAGCCCGCGCCCGGCCAGCACATCCTCGACCGCGGCAAAGCCATCCTCGCCGGCGGCGAAGCGGGCCAGCGACAGGTCATCCTCGCTGGCCACGGGCAGGCTGACATGGCCGGCCTCGTTTGCGGTGACCAGCCTGCCCGTCGGGGTGCGGTGAACGACCGTGACATTGACCCCGGTTCCCAGTCCGATCACAAGCCGCACGCCGCCCGGCGCGCGCGGGCCATCCAGCACCGGGACCAGCGCGTCTGGCTCAAGCTGGTCCAGCGCATGGCCCTGCGCCTGAAGATCATTCAACAGCCGCACCCGGTCCGCCCCGGTGACGCGCGCGATATCGGCCGCGTCGATCGACCAGTCCAGGTTGGTCAACCGCCCGCGCCCGCCCTGAACCGGCCCGGCCAGTGCGGCACACGCGCCGTCGATCCGGGGGCTGCCTGCCTCGGCCAGAAAGCGCATCAGGACAGAGCAAAGCCCGTCGAAACCGTCGTTGCGATAGCGCCGGATGCTGTCCTCGATGATGGCCGGCCCCTCGGCCAGTGCGGCGCGGGTATTGGTGCCGCCGATATCCACGACAAGCCGGGTCATGCGGCCTCGGTGCAGGGCAGGGAGCGGGGGGTGCTCGCGGTCATGGCGCGCAGGTTCGGCGGGGCGGGGGGCTGCGTCAAGCGCCGATCGCGGCGCGGTGGCACCTTGCGGATCGGCGCGGCCCCGGCCAAGCTGGGCATGGCAGGACAGGCAGGGCACCTTGAAGGGAGAGCGGATATGACCGGACGGATGGGCCGCGCGGTGGCGGTGCTGGCGATGGTGGCAGCCCTTGGCGGCTGCGTCCAGAACGGGGCGCCTTCGGGGCCGGTGCCGTCGGGCATCTCGCCGGTTGCCACGGGCAGCGTCCATAGCGGCATGATCGGCGCGGTGGTGCAGCCGGGCGGCGCAGCGTTGCCGGGCTGGGCGCCGGAACTTTCCGATGGCACCTTCCGCGCGGCACTGGAAAACGCGCTGCGCCAGGCGCGCATCATGGCGCCGGGCGGGGTGCGGACGCTCGAGGCAACGGTTCTTCAGGTCGACCAGCCGCCCAGCGAGACCTCGACCACCAAGGTCGTGCTGACCGTGCATTACCTGCTGCGCGATGTCACAGGCCGGCCGGTTCTCGAACGCCGCGTGACCTCGGGTTATACCGCCACCATCGCGCAGGCAGTGCAGGGGGTGGACCGTCTGCGCGTGGCCCGCGAAGGGGCGATGCGGCAGAACATCGACGTGCTGCTGCGCGAGTTCGGCAGTGCGAGTGCCGACGCCGCGTATTGAAAGCCTTGGCCTGCAAGCAGAAACCGCCTCTTTCCCGGGCGTTGCGTGGCAGAGCCGCCGCGTTGGCGGGCAGACCTCCGTCGTCCGGTATCGCGGCGCTTGCACCGGCTTGACCCTGGCGCCCGGCACCTGAAAAAAATGACCACGCATCACCGCGCGGAGCGTTGCCCCGCGCCCGAACAGGAAAACCCTGTCATGCCCATGCCCGCCTATCGCTGCGACGCCTGTGGAGCCCGACTGCGAATTGCTGATGCGCCCCGGCGATCTGCCGCCGGTCTGCCCGGGCTGCGGCAGCGGAGATCTGCGGCAGACGCTGTCGCGCGTGGCCCAGGCCGGCAAGACCGGCGCGCTGATCGCGGGCGCGCGCCGACTTGCCGCAAGGGACGGCCATTTCAGCAATTACGCCAAGACCGAGCGGCCCGGCCGCAGCTGACGGGCGGGGCCGGGCAATCTGCGCTCACGTTCGCGTCAACGCCTTGGTGGGAACGACGAAAAGCGATTGGCGCGCGGCGCCTTGGCGTCTAGAACATCTCCATGGTCATAGAACTCGGTCACTTCGCCCTTACGCTCGCCCTCGCCATCGCGCTGGTGCAGGCCGTCATTCCCCTGATCGGCGCCCACAAGGGCTGGAGCGGCTGGATGGCCATGGCCGAACCCGCCGCCACCGCGCAATTCCTGCTGACCGCGTTCAGCTTCGGCGCGCTGACCTATGCCTTCGTCACCTCGGATTTCTCGGTCAGCCTGGTGGTCAGCAACTCGCACACGCTGAAGCCGATGCTTTACAAGGTGACGGGCGTCTGGGGCAACCACGAGGGATCGATGCTTCTGTGGGTGCTGATCGTGACGCTGTTCGGTGCCATGGCCGCCTGGTTCGGCGGCGGGCTGCCGCCCGGCTTGCGCGCGCGGGTGCTGGCGGTGCAATCGGCGATTTCGGCGGCGTTCTTCGCCTTCGTGCTGTTCACCTCGAACCCGTTTACCCGGATGCAGGCAATCCCCTTCGACGGGCGCGACCTGAACCCGCTTTTGCAGGATCCGGGCCTCGCCTTCCACCCGCCCTTTCTCTATCTGGGATATGTCGGCCTTTCGATCTGCTTCTCCTTCGCGGTCGCCGCGCTGATCGAGGGGCGGGTCGATGCCGCCTGGGGGCGCTGGGTGCGGCCCTGGACGCTGGCGGCTTGGGTTTTCCTGACCATCGGCATCGCGCTTGGATCTTGGTGGTCCTATTACGAGCTGGGCTGGGGTGGGTTCTGGTTCTGGGATCCGGTGGAGAATGCCAGCTTAATGCCTTGGCTGATCTCGGCCGCGCTGCTGCACTCGGCCATCGTGGTGGAAAAACGCGAGGCGTTGAAAAGCTGGACGATCCTGCTGGCCATCGTGGCCTTCGGCTTCTCGCTGATCGGCGCCTTCATCACGCGCTCGGGGATCATCACCTCCGTGCATGCCTTCGCCTCGGACCCCGATCGGGGGATGTTCCTGCTGCTGATCCTGGGCGTGTTCATGGGCGGCGCCCTGACGCTTTATGCCGCCCGGGCCAGCGCGATGGAAGCAAAGGGCGTCTTCAGCACCGTCAGCCGGGAATCGGCTCTGGTGTTCAACAACATCCTGCTCGCGGTCTCGGCCTTCGTGGTCTTCGTTGGCACGATCTGGCCGCTCTTTGCCGAAATGGCCTTTGACCGCAAGCTGTCGGTCGGCGCGCCATTCTTCAACATGGCCTTCACGCCCTTCATGGTGGCTCTCGCGCTGCTGCTGCCGATCGGCTCGACGCTTCCGTGGAAACGCGGACGACTCGGTCGGGCGATGAGCACGCTACTGCCCGCGATGGGGCTGGCCCTCGCGATCGGCGCACTTGCCTGGTCGATGCAGACCGGGCGCAGCGCACTCGGCCCCGCGGGGCTGGCGCTTGGCACCTGGCTCATCAGCGGTGCGGTGGTCGATCTGTGGCTTCGGGCGGGGCGTGCGGGTCTCGCGGACAGGCTGCGCCGTATCGCGCGGCTTCCCCGCGCCGATTGGGGCAAGTCGGTCGCCCATGCCGGTGTCGGCATCACCATGATCGGGGTCGCGGGCGTCATGGCCTGGGAGATCGAGGATATCCGCGTCGCCCAGATCGGCGACCGGTTCGAAGTGGGCGGCTACGGCATCAGCTTCGAGAATGTCGAGGATGTGCAGGGGCCGAACTACATCTCGACCATGGCGACGATGGGCGTCTGGCGCGGCGAGACACGCATCGCGACGCTGACGCCGGAAAAACGGGTCTATCCCGTGGCCCGCATGCCGACCACCGAGGCGGCGCTCGATATCGGCTTCTTCCGCGATGTCTATCTGGTGATCGGCGACCCGCAGGAAAATGGCGGCTGGGCGGTGCGCAGCTACATCAAGCCCTTCGCAAACTGGATCTGGGGCGGGGCGATCATCATGGGACTGGGCGGGCTTCTGAGCCTCAGCGACCGACGCGTGCGGGTTGCCGCAGGCGCGCGTCGGGAAGGCGGTGCAACGCCGCTTCCGGCTGAGTGAGGGCAGGCGCATGCTGAAGCGGCTTTGCGTGATCCTGGTGGTGGTATTCGCCCAGACCACGCTTTCTACCGGTCCGGTCCGGGCCCTCGACCCGTCCGAACTTCTGGCGGACCCCGCGCTCGAAGAGCGCGCGCGCGAATTGTCACAGGGCCTGCGCTGCCTCGTCTGCCGCAACGAGAGCATAGACGATTCAAACGCCGAATTGGCCAGAGACCTGCGCCGCATCGTGCGCGAGCGGCTGGTTTCGGGCGACAGCGACGCCGAAGTCCTGGACTATGTCGTTGGCCGCTACGGCGAATTCGTCCTGCTCAAGCCGCCCGCGACCGGGGTGAACCTGATGCTTTATTTCGCGGGTCCCGCGATGCTGGGTCTTGGTCTGCTGGTGGCCGTCTTCTACATCCGCGCCCGCCGCGAGCGCGGGACCGGCCCGGACGAGCACCTCAGCGCCGAGGAGCAGGCCCGGCTCAGGCAGATCGTGGGCGACTGACGCGTCGCGCGGCCCTGCAAGCCTGTGCTTTCCCCTTCTTCTGGCCGGAAATATCCCGGGGGGAGTCCGCAAGGACGGGGGGCAGCGCCCCCCTGCGCCGGTCACGCCTCAGGCATCGGCCGGGATGAGTCCAAGCCCACGCAGATAGATGTCGATGCCGGTTTCCAGCAGTTCCTCGGCCGGGGAGGGCACGCGGGCCCCGGGGGCGCTGCGGGTGTAGAGTTCCACAACGCCATGGCTCATCGCCCGGATATGGGCCGAGACCATCGCCACGGGCGGCCGCTTTGCCTCGGGGATATGGCGCGAGAGGTCGCGCGCGGCGCGTTCCAGGACCGCGCTCGCCCGGCTCGCCATAGTGCACAGATCGGGATCGGCGTTCAGCGTCAGGCCCGATTCGAACATCGCCGTATAATGGCCGGGGAATTTCCGGGCAAAGGCGAGATAGGCCCGGCCCGTCGCCGAAAGGCCTGCCAGGGCAGAGGGCTGGCCGCTTTCATAGGCATGTTCCATCAGCTCCCCGAAGATGGCAAAGCCCTGGCGCGCGCATTCCGCGATCAGGTCCTCGCGGCCCGCGAAATGGCGGTAGACGGCGGCGGGTGTCACGCCTGCGGCCCGCGCCGCTTCGGTCAGGGTGAAGCCCTGGGGGCTTTTCTCGCGGATCAGAACCAGCGCGGCCTCGACCAGCGCCTGGCGCAGGTTGCCATGGTGATAGCCACGTTTAGACATCCCAGATCTCGGGGCCACCGCAGATCCTTGGATCGGGGGCGCCGACCACGGCGATGTCCTTGCCTGCGTAATCGACCCGCGTCAGCACCAGCCGTATCGCCGCAAGCCGCGCGCGCGACTTGTCGTCGGCGCGGATCACCGTCCAGGGCGCGGGACCGGTATGGCTGCGCGCAAAGGTGTCGCGGATCGCGGCGGTGTAGCTATCCCAGCGCTTCAACCCCTCGACGTCGATCCAGGACACCTTCCATTGCTTGAGCGGATCGTTCTCGCGCTTGAGGAAACGGCGCAATTGCTCCGCCCGGCCCACGTTCAGCCACAGCTTGATCAGCACGATGCCCTCGTCGACCAGCATCTTTTCGAATTCCGGCACCTGGGCAAAGAAATGCTCGCGCTCGTCCGGAGTGCAGAAGCCGAAGACATGTTCGACCACCGCGCGATTGTACCAGGACCGGTCGAAGAAAACGAGTTCGCCACCCGCAGGCAGGTGCGGGATGTAGCGCTGGAAATACCATTCGGTCTTCTGTCGGTCAGACGGCGCGGGCAGGGCGACCAGACGCGCAATGCGCGGGTTCAGGTTCTCGCGGAAGCGCTTGATCGTGCCCCCCTTGCCGGCGGCGTCGCGGCCTTCGAAGACGATGGCGACGCGCTTGCCGGTGGCCTTGATATCGGCCAGCATCTTGACCAGCTCGATCTGAAGGGACTGAAGCTCGACCAGATATTTGGCCTCGGCCATTCGCTTGCGATAGGGATAGCTGTCGGACAGGATGTCGCCCTTGCCGGCGGTCTCGATCGCCTTGCGGATCACCTCCGGGGCCTTGTCGCGGTAGAACTTGGTGATCGCACCGTCGAATGGCAGGTCCTTCATCGGTCCCTCCGCTGCGGTTTCGGCCAGTATGGCGATCAGGCGCGAGCGTGCAATCCGGCGCGGGCGGCGGCGCGGTCGATGGCGGCCAGCGTCGCGGCGGGGGCGGCATGGTGGGGCATGTGGCCTATGCCGGGCAATTCGGTCAGTCGGAAGGCCCGCAGCCGGGGCGCCAGCGCGCGGGAATGAACGTCGATCGAGACCGCGTTGTCGGCGGTGCCATGCAGGATCTCGACCGGCAGTCGCAGCTCCGGGTAGCGGTCGTTCATCGCCTCAAGCTGCGGTTTCAGGATTTCGACCTGGCGCGCGCTGGTGCGCAGCGTCTCGGGGCGCAGGGCAAGCTCGATCCCCACATAGTCGGTATAGCCCGCGGGCGGGCGTTGCGGGGCAAAGAATCGCGCGACAGCGCGTTCGGCACGCGCCCGGGTGGCCAGCGCCGAGACCACGGCGCTGCCCAGCCCGCTGGAGGCAACCGTGTAGAAGCGCGGCAACTCGCCCGGCCAGGGCATCGTCACCCCGGCCAGCGTGACCACGCCTGCCGCGCGGTCCGGATGGTTCAGCGCCCAGGCCATCGCGACCGCAGCGCCATAGGAATGGCCGACGATGATGGCCCGGCGGATGCCCAGCATCGCGGCGGCGGCGTCAAGCTGGGCGGCCTGTTCGGCCGGGGTCTCGCCGCGATTGTTCAGCGTCTGGGAATGGCCAAGGCCCGGCCGGTCGAAGGCGACGACACGGTAGCGCCGCGCCAGACGCCCGCTCAGCGAAAAGGTGAAGTCGCGCAGATTGGCCGAGGCGCCATGGATCAGGATCACCGCCGGGCCGCGTCCCTCGTCCTGGGCATGCACGATCCGCCCGCGCACCCGCATCAATTGCCCGGTGGGCGGATAAAGCTGCGCAGCCCGGTCAGGCGCTTCGGGCCGGTCCTGTGCGGCGGGGCTGGCGCAGGCGCTCAGAACCGAAGCGGCCATCAGGCCGGTAAAGGCGCGTCTGGTCGGCTTCATGGCGATCTCCCTTACAGGGGACATAGCGGCCGGGGCAGGCGGGTCCACCGGGTTCAGGCGTTATCGAGCAGCCCCGCGCGCCGCGCCGCGCGCGCGATCGCGGCGACGGCCGCCTCGGGGCGGGCGTGGTGGGGCATGTGCCCTACGCCATGCAGCTCGATCAGGTTCGCGCTTGGCACGCGGGCTGCCAGCGGCCGGGAGTGGACCTCGATCGGCACGATCCTGTCGGCAGTGCCGTGCAGGATCTCGATCGGCATCCTCAACTCGCCATAACGCGCGGCCATCGCGCGGATATGGGGTTTCAACCCATTCACCTGCCGCGTATTGGCGCGCAGGCTGTCGGGGCGCAGCGAAAGTTCAATGCCGATATGTTCGGCATAGCCCTCGGGCACCGGATCGGGATCGAAGATCCTCTCGATGGTCTGATGCGCCAGCGCGCGCGGCGCGAAGGCCGAGATCAACGGGATCACCACCGCCGCGCCGAAATCCGTGGAGGCGATCATATACCACGGCCCCAGCCCGCCTTGCCAGGGCATCGCGGCGCCCGCCAGCGACACCACCGCCGCCGCGCGGGCGGGATGGTCCAGCGCCCAGGCCAGCGCCACCGAGCCGCCGAAGGAATGGCCGACAAGCACCGCGGGACCAAGCCCGAGCCGGACCGCCGCCCGTTCAAGGATCTCGGCCTGTTCGAACGGGCTTTCGCCATCCGGGTGCAGCTGATCGCTATGGCCCAGCCCCGGGCGGTCGAACGCGGTCACGCGGAAGCATTCGGCCAGCCGCCCCATCAGGTCGAAGGTGAAATCCCGCGTGTTTCCGCCCGCCCCGTGCAGCAGGATCACGTCCGGGCCCGAACCTTCCTGATGGGCATGCACGCGGGTGCCGTCGATGTCCAGAACCTGGCCCGTGGGCATGTAGCGGTCATGCATTCTCAGGCGGTCCCGATCCGGTCGATGTCATAGGGGGTCGTCTGGTAGATCTGGTTGATCCAGTTGCCGTAAAGCAGATGTGCATGGCTGCGCCAGCGGTTCTGCGGCGCCTTTGCCGGATCGTCGCCGGGATAGTAGTTCACCGGCACTTTGATCGGCGTGCCATTCGCCACATCGCGGTCATATTCCTGTTTCAGCGTGTCGCTGTCGTACTCGAAGTGGTTGAAGATATAGAGCGCGCGATGC
This sequence comes from Rhodovulum sp., assembly GCF_011048875.1. NCBI lineage: Bacteria > Pseudomonadati > Pseudomonadota > Alphaproteobacteria > Rhodobacterales > Paracoccaceae > Rhodovulum > Rhodovulum sp. Next base: position 3,140 of record NZ_DSDD01000025.1, on the reverse strand, counting down.
GCCGCATCCTCGATCAGGCAGGGCCCGACCTCGTCGCTGCCCAGAAGCGTCACCAGCCCCGGCACCGCGTCGATCTCGGCCTGGCGCATTTCGGTCCAGCGGCTGACGGGGATCACGAAATCGTCCGAGAACCCGCGCAGAAAGGGCGAGGTCGGCATCAGGTTGCGGTGCCGGAAACAGCCGAACGCCTTGTGTTCCAGCATGTGCTTTTCGACGCCATGGAAATGATAGATCATCGCCATACCGCCCCAGCAGACGCCGAAGGTGGAATGGACATGGGTCTGGGTCCAGTCCATTACACGGACAAGCTCATCCCAATAGGTGACCTGCGGAAAGGGCAGATGCTCGATGGGGGCGCCGGTGATGATGAAGCCGTCGAATTTCTCGCCGCTCGCGGCGACCTCGGCAAAAGGGCGGTAGAACGCCTCCATATGCTCGGCCGCGGTATTCTTGGCCTGGTGCCCGGTCATCCGGATCAGGTAAAGTTCGATCTGTAGCGGCGTGGCACCGATCAGCCGGGCGAATTGCGTCTCGGTCTGGATCTTCTTGGGCATCAGGTTCAGCAGGCCGATGCGCAGGGGCCGGATGTCCTGACGCGCCGCCGCCTCCTCGCCCATCACCATCACGCCCTCGCGCGTCAGCACGTCATAGGCGGGCAGCGAGGTGGGGATCTTGATCGGCATCGGGCGGGCCTTTCCGGAAGACGCGGAGACGACAGATAGGCGGCTTCTCAGCGGGCCTCAAGGGCGCGGGCGACCAGTTCGACGAAGTCCGCGGGGCTGGTGACCCTTGCCACATCCCGGGCGGCGACCTTGACGCCCCAGTTGCGCGCCATCGCCGCGTAGCGCGGCTGACGGTGGGCCAGCGCGCGGGCATAGGTCCAGCGCACGAAGGCATCGGGATCGACCTCCGGCTCGGTCAGGCCGGTTTCGTCCAGATAGGCCGCCCAGGTCGCGTGCAGGAAATCGGGCTGGTAATACATCGGCTTGGGCGCGCGGTCGAAACGCGCGACCAGATCGGCGGTGTGTGCGTCGGAGCCCTCGATCCAGACCAGCAGCAGGTTGCGCGCAAGCGTCGTCAGCACCTCGTCCTCGGGGTTCTCGGGGTCCACCACCTCGCAGACCGACCCGCCCGAGTCGCAGACGAAGTTGCCGTAGCCGTAAAGCTCCTCGGCCCGCTCGATGAAGCGCGGGGTGTCCAGCAGGGCGCTGATCTCGGCGGCGCGGTGCTGTTCCTGCCGGCGCATGTATTCGGCAAAGCTCAGCCCGCCCTTTTCCGCCGCGCCGGGCTTGCCCAGATAGGTCGAAAGCGGTGCCAGATTGTCGAAGGTGATGTTCGAGGCGATAAAGACGCTGTCGGTCAGCAGCAATTCGCGCAGCAGCGGCACCTTCATCGCCTCGCGCTTGAAATTGTCGGCGATCAGCTCGCCCATGTAGCGGGTGCCGATGCGGTAATCAACCGAGTAGTGGAACCAGTCGCCCCGCGCGCGCAGCATGTTCGAGACATGGGTCTTGCCCAGCCCCGACATCCCGAACAGAAGCACCCGCTTGCGCGGCGCCGAACGCCACTCTGCCGCCGACTCGTAGATCATGCCTTGCCGCCCTTGCCGAACGGGCATCTGGTAGCGGGCGGGCGGGGAGCGGTCAAACGAAACCGCCCGGACGTGCCGGGCGGCCGCGGGGGTAGGGCGCGTGGGTCGATCAGAACGAATAGCCGACGCGCAGCCCGAAGCCCCAGCCGTAGTTGCCTGAAAAGTCGCCATCTATCCCGCGGGTAGTCGCATCGCCGATATCGACATAGCGCAGGCCGCCGGTGATCTTCGCCGGACCGTTCGTGTAGGTGAGCGCCAGGCCCGCCGACTTGAACCCATCCGTGGGACCCAGATTGCCGGTCACATTGCCCTTGGTCTCTTCGTAGGCGAGCAGAACCGCGCCGGACCAGTTGTCGTTGAACTTGCGGCCCAGCCCCAGATTGTAGGTGATGACATCGTCAGTGTAGAAAACGAGAGCATTGCCATAGACGTTGCGGTATTCGTCGGGGTCGATCGTGAACTCGGTCCAGTTCACCCAGCGAACCGAGCCGAACAGCAGCGTGTCGGCCGCGATGCCGGTCTGGAACTCCAGGTTGATCGATTCCGGGATCTCGGTCTTGAAGGTGCTTTCGACGACGATGCCGCCCGTCGACGGGCCGCTTTCAGCGGCATCGAACGTGTGGTTGATCGCAGAATTGTAGGTCAGCGCCACCCGCGCTGCAATCTCCGGCTTTTCCCATGCGATCCCCAGAACATAGCCGAAATCCGTCTCTTTCGAGGTCTCAAGCGTGTAGGGGTTCGGGTTGAGTGCCGGGAACGGCAGATTGACCGTCCCGGATGTCCTCAGCGCGCGCAACCCGCCGATCAGGCTGAGATTGTTGTCGAACCTGTACCGGGCCAGTGCTGTCACAGCGGTCGCGTCAAGTTCGGCCGTGGTGCCCGCGACCGGGTAGCCCGTGCCGGACCGGTAGTCGACATCCGCGCCGATCGGCTGGTCGAGGATCAGCGCGAGATCCAGCGACGGGGTAAGAGCCTGCTTGTAGCCCAGCGAAAAGGTGTTGTAGCCGGGCGCCATGTCGCCGGAAGCAAACCCTCCGATGATCGGGCTGGCCACGCCAGACACCTTGGCGTCGAATGTGCTGAAACTCAGCTCCGCATAGGTGCCCGGCTCGAACAGGATGCCGACCGACTGGGTCGAGCGCTCGACGCCTCCGGCATGGGCGCTGCCGATCCCCATGGCGGTCAGGACGCCCCCCGTCACCACGTTTTTCATTTTCCCTCCCCACGAAACGTCGCGCCCGTTGACGGTAGTGTGACGGGCCGCTTTCGGTCAATTGCGAACGCCGCCTTAATCGCGCCGGGTAATGCCTTGCCGCAAAGCGTGTCACCGCGGATGCAGTTCCGTCCTCAGGTTGAGAAGGTTCGCCGCCAGGATCACCGCAGCGCCCAGGAACACCGCCGCTTCCAGCGGCTCGCCGTAAAGCAGCATGCCGACCACGGCGATCACCGGCAGGCGCAGGAAATCGAGCGGCATCACGATGATCGCGGGTGCGACCATGAGCGCGCTGGTCAGGCAGTAATGCGCCATCAGCCCGGCCACCCCCAGCAC
>NZ_DSDD01000281.1:0-14935 GCF_011048875.1 Rhodovulum sp. | reverse complement strand
GGCGCAAATCAGAAGAATACGGTTTCCCCATCCATGCCGACCTCCTTCACGGCAGTCAGCATGAATCAGAAATCACCCCGGATGTGAATCCCAAAGATTCAACTTGGTCGCGGTCGACTCTAGGCTGCGGGTTCAGAAACGTGGGGGCGTCATGTTTTCTCTCGAAGGTCAGACCGCGCTGGTGGTCGGGATTGCGAATGACCAGTCCATCGCCTGGGGCTGCGCCAGGGCGCTTAAGGCGCAGGGCGCGAAACTGGCCGTCACCTGGCTGAACGACAAGGCCGAACCCCATGTCCGGCCGCTGGCCGAGGATCTGGGCGCAGAGTTCGTCGCCCCGCTGGATGTGCGCGACGCGGACCAGATGGACGCGCTCTTCGCCGAGATCGCGCAGAAATGGGGCCGCCTGGACACGCTGTTGCATTCCATCGCCTTCTGCCCGCGCGACGACCTGCATGGACGCGTCGTCGATTGCTCGGCCGAGGGGTTCGGACTGGCCATGGACATCTCGGTGCATTCCTTCCTGCGGATGATCCGCCGCGCCGAACCGCTGATGCCCGAGGGCGGCACCTGCATCACGGTGTCCTTCCAGGGGGCGTCCCGCGTGGTCGCGCATTACAACATCATGGGTCCGGTCAAGGCCGCGCTGGAATCGGCGGTGCGCTATGCCGCCGCTGAACTGGGGCCCAAGCGGATCTCGGTCCACGCACTCAGCCCCGGACCGCTGGCCACGCGGGCGGCCTCTGGCATCGCCGAGTTCGACGAATTGCTGGATTCGGCGGCGCGGCGCGCGCCCACCCATCATCTGGCCACGATCGACGATGTCGGCGCCTATTGCGCCTTTCTTGCCAGCCGGGAGGCATCGAACGTCACCGGCGGGGTTCATCCCATCGACGGCGGCTATTCCATCGTCGCCTGAAGGAGCGCGCAATGACCCGAAAATCCCACCGCAAGTCAGAGTATGACCCGTCGGACATGCTGGGCACCCTCGTAAGCGGCACCGGCGAACTGACCTGGGACCGGCTTGGCCAGGCGGGGGCGCAGGCCGACGCGGCCTTTGAAAACGCCGACCTGCTGCGCCGGGTGGCCGCGCGCCACGGCGATACGATCTTCCACGACCATTCCAGGCGCGCCCGCAAGCTTGTCAAAGATGTCGGCGGCCTCGTGTCCACGGCGCGCGAACCCGGTTCCGAGCTGACGCCCGCCCGGATCGCCACCCATTATCGCGACTACCTGCGCGACGCGGCCGAACGCTGGGTGCTGATGATGGAAGTGCTGCGCCAGCGCGGCGACATCTTCCGTGCGCACGAGGAGGCGGGCTGCCCGCCCGTTCTGATCTACGACTACGAGGTGATCGTCGATGGCGCCACGCTCGACCATCCCTGCAACTACCAGCTGCTGCGGATCGTTCCGCCCGAGGGCGTCGAGGTGCGCGAGAACAAGCGCCCCTATATCATCATCGACCCGCGCGCGGGCCATGGCGGCGGCATCGGCGGGTTCAAGCCCGACAGCCAGGTCGGCGTGGCGCTCAAGAACGGCCACCCGGTCTATTTCGTCGCCTTCAAGCGCGACCCCGAGCCCGGCCAGACGCTGGCCGATGTCACCCGCGCCGAGGCCGAATTCGTCCGCGAGGTGACCCGCCGCCACCCGAACGCGTCCAAGCCCGTGATCACCGGCAACTGCCAGGGCGGTTGGGCCACGCTGCTGCTGGCGGCGACGAATCCCGACCTGACGGGACCCATCGTGCTGAACGGCGCCCCGGCCGCGACCTGGTCGGGCGAGGTGGGCCGCCACCCGATGCGCTACAATGGCGGCCTGCTCGGCGGCACCTGGCAGCCGATGCTGTGGTCGGATCTCGGCGGGGGCAAGTTCGACGGCGCGAACCTGGTGATGAATTTCGAGATGCTGAACCCGGGACGCACCTGGTTCCGCAAGTATTACGACATATTCACCAGCGTCGACGACGACACCGCCATCCAGCGGTTCCTCGAATTCGAACGCTGGTGGGGCGGCTTCTTCATGCTGAACGAGCCCGAGATCCGCTGGATCGTCGAACAGCTCTTCATCGGCAACCGGCTGACCAAGAACACCGCGATGCTGGAACCCGGCCGCCTTGTCGACATCAAGGCGATCCGGGCGCCCATCATCGTCTTCGCCAGCCATGGCGACAACATCACGCCGCCGCAACAGGCGCTCAACTGGATCCTCGACGCCTATGCGAATGTGGACGAGATCCGCATCCGCGGTCAGCGCATCGTCTACATGGTCCACGAAGAGGTGGGGCATCTGGGCATCTTCGTCTCCTCCAAGATCGCCAGGAAGGAACATGCCGAGGTGTCCTCGACGCTCAAGACCATCGAGGCGCTGGCGCCGGGCCTCTACGAGATGAAGATCGACGCGACCGAAGGAAAGGGACAGGACAAGAAATTCCTCGTCTCCTTCGCCGAGCGCAGCTTCGAGGATCTCGGCAAGCTGTCGGGCGACCGTTCCGAAGAGGACGCCTTCGCCGCCGTCAGCCGCGCCAGCCGGATGCAGTCCGAGGCCTATGACACGCTGCTCCGGCCCGTGCTGCGAACCATGGTCAGCCCCGAGATCGCCGAGGCCACGCGCAAGTTCCACCCGCTGCGCACGCAACGCGCCGGGATGTCCTCGCTGAACCCCGCGCTGGCCCCGATCACCGCCGCCGCGCAAAGGGTGCGTGAGGACCGCAACAGGGCCGCACCCGACAACCCCTTTCTTCACATGGAGAAATTCGCGGCCGACATCATTGAGCAATGGATCGACCTGGCCCGGGACATGCGCGATGCGGCCTATGAACTGACCTTCTTCGCGATGTGGAACAACCCCTGGGCGCGGGCCTTCGGCGCCCCCGAGGCGGTGCGGCGCACCCGCAAGACGGTCGAGGAATTGCGCGCGCTGCCGATGGTGCAGACGGTGCTGTCCTACATGGACCGGGGCGGCTTCGTCGAGGCGGTGATCCGGATGCTGGTGCTGCTGGCCGAAAGCCGGGGCGCGGTGCGCCGCGACCGGCTGGAACGCTCGGCGCGGGTGCTGAACCAGGATGCTCCCTTCGCCACGCTGCCGATGGACTCGCGCGCCCGGATCATCCACGAACAGACCCTGATCGTGACCTATGACCCCGAGGGCGCGATCGCCACGCTGCCCCATCTGCTGAAGGACCCCGCAGAGCGCGAGCTGGCCTGCCGCGTGGCGCAATATGTCCCTGGCCCGATCGACGAGATGGCGCCCCACACGCTGGAGATGCTGAACCGTTTCCGCGCGGTGCTGGACCTGCCCCCGGTGATGGGCGACGTGCCGGACGATCCGCTGGCCCCGGCACAGCAGGCCCCGCGCCCCGCGCCGCCGCGCCGCAGGACCGCAGAAAACCCGGCGGCCGAATGACGCATCAGGCCACCCGGTCCCGCGCCGGGATCGTGCGCCGGGACGCCCGGCGCATCTCCTGCGCCGCACCGGGCACCGCACCCGACAGACCCACAGCCCAGGAGAGGCCTGTGTGAAACGAGCACTGAAGCCCGAAGAGGCCGCCGAGATGATCCCCGAAGGCGCGGTGTTGCTGATCGGGGGGTTCATGGGGGTGGGCTCGCCCCACCGGCTGATCGACGCCATCGTGGCGCGCGGCGTCGGCGGGCTGACCCTCGTCAACAATGACACCTGCCGCCCCGGCGAGGGCGTGGGCAAGCTGATCGACGCCGGGCTGGTCGACAAGGCCATCGTCAGCCATATCGGCCTGAACCCCGTCACCCAGCAGAAGATGATCTCCGGCGAGATGGAGGTCGAACTGGTCCCCCAGGGCACGCTGGTCGAGCGCATCCGCGCCGGTGGCGTCGGGCTGGGCGGCGTGCTGACCCCGACGGGCGTGGGCACGCTGGTCGAAGAGGGCAAGCAGGTCATCGAGATCGACGGGCGCAAGTTCCTGCTGGAACGGCCGATCCGCGGCGATTTCGCCCTGCTGGACGCGCGACATGCCGATTGCGTCGGCAATCTCGAATACAGTCTGACCGCGCATAACTTCAACCCGGTGATGGCGCTGGCCGCCGACACGGTGATCGCCGAGCCGCATCACATCATGCCCGTTGGCGTGATCTCGCCTGACGCGGTCAAGACGCCGGGGGTGCTGGTCGATTACCTGCTGGAAAGGGCGCATTGATGGACGCCAAGGAAATCATCGCCCGCCGCGTCGCGCAGGAGCTTCGCGCAGGCATGCTGGTCAATCTCGGCATCGGCCTGCCCTCGATGGTGGCCAGCTTCGTTCCCGATGGCCTGCAGGTCTTCTTCCAGGCGGAGAATGGCGTGATCGGCCTCGGCTCCCGCCCGCCCGAGGGGATGGAGGACCGCGACCTGACCGATGCGGGCGGCGGGTTCGTCACCGCCGTTCCGGGCGCCGCCTCGATCGACAGCGCGATGAGCTTCGGACTGATCCGCGGCGGCCATCTGGACATGACCGTGCTGGGCGGGTTGCAGGTGGACGAAAGGGGGCATCTGGCCAACTGGATGGTGCCCGGCCGGATGGTGCCCGGCATGGGCGGCGCGATGGACCTTGTCACGGGCGCGAAGCGCGTGGTGGTGGCGATGGTCCATTCGGCGAAAGGCGCGCCCAAGATCGTGCCGGAATGCACCCTGCCCCTGACCGCCGCCCGCCGGGTCAGCCTGATCGTGACCGAGATGGCGGTGATCGAACCCACTGATGACGGGCTGGTGCTTCGCGAAACCGGTCCGGGTGTCAGCGTCGAGGACATCCGCGCGGCCACGACGGCCACCCTGATCGTTCCCGACGATCTGGGCCGGATGAGCTTCGACTGAGGCGAAGACAGGTTCCCGACCCGCCGCGCCCGCCGACGCCCGATGGCCGGCCGCGGCCGAGTCAACGCGGCACGCCGATGGTCCGCTGGCCGACATATCGGCCGAACGCCGCCATCGACCCGCGCAGCGGACCGAGGAGCGTCACCCAATGAAAGGGACTGGAGGCGAGTGCCGGAGCCAACCCGGGCTTTCGTCGTGTCTCTTGATGTCACGCAAGCCCTTCATTTCATGGATATTTGATGCGCCCCCTTGTTCATCGCCTTTCATTGCCTTACCTTGCAGAACATGACTAAGGGCAGGATGAAGGGCGGGCCGATATGCCACCAAGAGCCGAGGAACTGACGCCGGCACAGATCAAGAACCTGAAACACCCCGGCGGCAAGCGTCCTGTAAAGGTGGCCGTGGGTGGTGTCTCGGGCTTGCATATCCAGATATGGCCGAGCGGCGCGAAGTCGTGGGTTTTGCGCACGCGATATGGCGAATGGGCTGAACGCACGCGGGCAGATGGCAAGATCGAGCGCGGGCGCAAGAAACGTGAAATTGGACTGGGGCCATATCCCGACGTGTTGCCCGGTGCAGCGCGTGACAAGGCGCGAGAGGCCAAGGCCAAGCTGGAAGCGGGCATTGATCCCATAGCAGAACGAAAGGCCGCACAGGCGGCGCTGATAGCCTCTGCGCGGCGCGGCATGACATTTGCCGAGGCGTGGGAGAAATTCGCCGAGCAGAAGGTCAAGGAATTCTCGACCGAGCGTTACCGGAGGCAATGGCGGCGCACCGTTGAACTTTACGCCCTGCCCGAGTTGGGCAAGATGGCGGTTCAGGACATTGGACTGCAGGACGTGCTGCGCGTTCTGACCCCTCTATGGGATAGCAAGAGCGTCACGGCGGTGAAGGTGCGGGAACGTGTCGAAAAGGTGCTGGCCTATGCCGCCGTGCAGGGCTACCGCAAAGGCGACAATCCGGCGCGCTGGAAAGGCAATCTCGATATGGTTCTGCCCGCGCCTTCCAAGGTTGCGGGGGCCGAGAATTACCCGGCCCTGCAGCTGGATGACGTGGCGCGCTGGTGGCAGGCATTGCAGGGCCGCGAGGGCATGGGGGCCAAGGCGCTGGCGTTTCAGGCCATGACCGCGACACGATCCGGCGCGATCCGGTTTGCAACATGGGATGAGATCGACCTGAAGGCGAAGGTCTGGACAATCCAGCCGGGGCGGCAATCGAGCAAGATACCGGCCAGCGATACCCCCAAGCGCATTCCGCTGACCGATGACATGGTGGCGCTGCTGGAAAGTCTGCCAAGGCTGGACGGATCGAACCTTGTGTTCTGGGCGCCGCGCGGCGGGGCGCTTTCCGATGCGACCATGGGCAAGGTCATGCGCGCCATCCATGAGGCCGATCTGAAAGCAGGCGGAAAGGGCTTTGTGGACGCCAAGACCGGCGAACAGGCCGTGCCACATGGGTTGCGCAGCGCATTCAGAACATGGGTTGCCGAGCGCACCGCCTTTGACGGCGATCTGGCCGAGGTGGCGCTGTTTCACAAGGTCGGATCGAAGGTTGCGCAGGCCTATAACCGCGCGGATCAGGTGGAAAAGCGGCGTCACATGATGGCCGCATGGGGTGACTTTTTGAACGGGAAAGAGGCCGAAAAGGTAGTGCAGATACAGGGGGCGCGGCATGGTCGACTTTGCGATTATTGATATTTTGTGGCGAGCGATGGACGGCGAAGTAGAGCCAATGGCGAAACATATCGAAGCTGGGGGAGATTTGCCGCCGGACTTTCGGGCGTTTCTAGCAGCGCACTTGCGCAATGAATTGCCTAAAAGGCCGGGCAACAAACGCACGTTCAGTCAGGTTCAAATGGAAGCGGGAATAGTCAGTCAGATACGTTATATCATGCGAATAATGGGATGCTCGGCATACAAGGCGCAAAAATTATATTTGCAGATGCACCCTTCAATGAATGAAGAAACGCTGAAAACCTATTGGAAAAAATCTCGCCGGCGCGCGAAAAATAGGGTGAGCAAACCCGTTTAATTCTCACCCTGTAATATTTTGAAACATCGTCAAATTGCATGGCAGGCATCAAGTGGAGCCATGCAATGATCGAACAAACATTCCTGACCGGCCCGCAAGTTCAGGCGCGCTATCGGCGAACCCACGTCACAATCTGGCGTTGGGTTCGTGATCCGAATCTGGGCTTTCCGCAGCCCATCAAAATTAATCGCCATAATTTTTGGCGCCTGGCCGATCTCGAGGCCTGGGAAGCGGCACAGGCCGAGAAAAGCCAAGCGTAAAAAACCCGCCCGCACACAGGCGCGGACGGGGCAAGGGCAGGCTAAACCAAATGCAAGTGTGCACTGTTTAGCACGCAGCCGCGCCTCGGGCAAGAATTCCTGAGGCATTAAAATGCACACAGAAAACAACATTCCCGTCTTCGCGTCTGGATACGGCCAACGGGACACGCACGCCCTGACGCTGTCCGACGGCCGGGCAAACCCGCATCTTGGCGCGGGGCAGCCTTACGAAGCGTTGACCGGCGCCGACATTGTCCGAATGGCCAAAGAGCCGCCGTCCCGGCCGAAGGAAGACGCCCAGTGGTTCCTTCCGACGACGTATCGGGAGCACGACGCCCGCAGCCACGAGGTCCAGCGCGCCAAGGGGAAATTCCATTGGCTGACGCTGGACGTTGACCAAGGAAACTTGTCGCTTAGCGAGGTCGTCGGAGCGCTGACCAAGGTCATCGGCGACGTCGCCTTGGTCGTTTACTCGACCCGCAGCGCGACCGCAGACAATCGCAAATGGCGGGCGCTGGTCCCGCTCAAGGCGCCTGTGTCGGGCGAGGACTTCAGCGACACGCAAAACGCGTTCTTCGATCTGCTGACCGAGGCCAGCGGCGGTCGCCTTGTCCCTGATCGAGCGTTGGCGAGGCCTGCGCAGTTGGTGTATCTGCCGAACCGCGGCGCCTTTTACGAGCGGGCAATCCAGAAAGGCTCGGGGCGCCTTGACCTGACGGACCATGCGATTACGCGCCGCCGGGACGCCACGCGGGAGGCACGGGCCGCCGCTGAGGCCGAAGCCCGTGAGGCGCGGGAACGGCGGGCGGCTGAGCGCAAGGCCAAGGTCGCGGCGGGTGACGCTTCGCCCGTGGACCATTTCAACGCGGCGCATGGCATCGCCGACCTGCTGGCGCGCTATGGCTACACTCAAGACCGGGCGACAAGCGACTGGCGCAGTCCCTACCAAACGTCGGGCAGCTATGCGACGCGCGATTGCGGCGGCTTCTGGATCAGCCTTTCGGCCAGCGACGCGGCGGCGAATTTGGGCGCGGAGACACGGAGCGGCCACCGCTGGGGCGACGCTTTCGATCTGTTCGCCCATTTTGAGCATGGCGGCGACTTCAGGGCGGCGGTGGCGGCCTATTCGCGGGAGGCCGGGCTTACCCAGCCGAAGCGAGAGACGCCCGCCAGCGAGCCTCCCAGCGCGTCTGCGGCACCGGCACCGGCCCCGGCTGGCGACCCTGTTGACCTGTGGGGTCGTTTCGATCCGCCCGAATTGCCGCACGGTTTGTTGCCGCCGATCATCGAGGAATTCGCCCGCGTCAATGCTGCGCAGATGGGCGCAGACCCGGCGGGGCTGGCGATGGCCGCGCTGGTGACATGTGCAGCGGCAATTCCCGACCGCGTGCAGATCAAGGTGAAGCGGCACGATGACTGGACGGAAAGCGCGCGCCTATGGGTGGCGCTGATGGGGCCGCCGTCTGCCAAGAAAAGCCCGATCATATCCGCCGCAACCGGGCCGCTATGCCGCCTTGATGTTGCGATGATGCGAGAATGGCAGGCGAATGTTTCAGCGTATTGGGCACTTGAAAAATCCGAGCGGACGGGGCCGCCCCCGCCGCAAACCCGCTTGCGGATTGAGGATGCTACGGTGGAAGCCGCGCAACAGGTCCTGGAGGGGAGCCCCTGGGGCGTGCTGCTTTTGCAAGACGAATTGAGCGGCTTTTTCGGGGCGATGGACAAATATAACGGCGGGAAGGGCGCACAGGCGGATCGCGCCTTTTGGCTGCGCAGCTTTAACGGCGGACAATTCGCCCTTAACCGCGTCGGGCGGGGGGCCACGATCATCGAGAACTTGAGTGTTTCCATGCTTGGTGGCATCCAGCCCGAACCTTTGCGCAAGATCGCCGGTGACGCCGTTGACGATGGCCTGTTGCAGCGGATTTTCCCTATCACGCTGCGCAGCGCCACCATAGGCCGCGACGAGCCTATGCCGCCGGTGAATGGCCGCTATCGCAGCTTGATCGAGCACCTTCACCGAATGCAGCCGCCCGGCTTCATGAACGCGGGCGTTCTGGAATTCGATGACCGGGCGCAAGCTATCCGGCGCGACCTCGAGGCCCGCCACCTTGACTTGCAATCGCTGGAAACGATCAACCGAAAACTGGCGTCGCATATCGGGAAGTTTGACGGCATGTTCGCGCGGCTTTGCGTGATCTGGCATTGCATCGAGCATGCTGGGCAGGACATGCCCGCCACAGTCACCGAGGGCACCGCACAGCGCGTTGCCGACTTCCTGCACCGCTTCCTTTTGGCGCACTCGATTGCGTTCTATAGCGGCGTGCTGGGCCTGTCCGACGATCACGACAGGTTGACCGCAATCGCGGGCCATATCTTGGCACACAAACTGGACCGGGTCACCAATCGGGACGTGCAACGGGGCGACCGCACCATGCGCGGATTGCGGGAACACGAAATTCGCCCGCTACTGGAACAGCTGGCCGCGCTTGGCTGGCTGGACCGGATCGACCCGCCGCGCCCGTCGTCGCCCCCGCATTGGCAGGTGAACCCAGCGGTTCATGCCAGATTTGCAGATCGCGCCGCCCGAGAGACGGAACGCCGCAAAAAGGCGCGCGACACTATTCGCGATCTTGTCCGGGGCGAGCCATGAGTTTTGTCACCAAAGTCCCTTGCGCGCACGTCACAGGGGCAGGAATAGGCCTCTTTTTACATAGCGACAAATCATTGCCACACGCGCGTAAGGGACAATGGTGACAAAACTATCTATTGGGGGCCGAGAGAGCGCAGCATTCGATGGCGATATGTCCCGCCCGACATAACACCCTTTCCCGGCCTCTTTTTGCGCGAGACCGACAGAAACGGCGGTTCGGTTCCTGCCATGGCAGCCGCATTAACAAAATGAAATAATGATTACAGAGATTTATCGTGGTATGGTTTCGCCAACCAGCCCTTCCATCTGCCCTTAAAAGGCCGGATATGCCCAAGCCTAGCCGCCATATAACCAAACCCAAGCCAGAGGGTTCAACCCGCATAGGGACGCAAGGCACGATCCTTCAAGGCGTGGACATGCGCACGCACGGCGGCAGGCGCTTCAAAGAGCTTTGCGCCGATCTGATGGACCACCTGGCTGGTGACGCGACCGCGCCGCAATTTGCGATCATCCGGCGCGCGGCGGCGCTGGCCGTCTGGTGCGAGCAGGCCGAGGCCGATCAGGCGCTGGGCAAGGACCTGGACGTCGCCGCCTATACGACCGCGACAAACGCCTTGCGCCGCTTGCTTTCCGACCTTGGCCTGGAGCGCAAGGCACGCGACGTGACGCCCGATCTGCAAGCCTACATCGCCACCAAAGCGGGGGCGGGCCGATGACCATCACGATCCGCGATGCGATGCTCGATCCGCAGCTTTTCGGCGACATCTTCGGCGGTGACAGTTTCGCGGCGTGGCGGGCGCTTCTAAGCGGCTTCCACGGGCTGGACCTGGACGAAGCCGAGGCATCGACATTCAAGGCCCTCACAGGTCGTCGGAGCGCGCCGCAGGGGCCGTTCTCGGAACTTTGGCTGGCCGTGGGCAGGCGCGGCGGCAAGAGCCACGTTGCGGCGCTCTTGGCGGTGTATATGGCGGCGTTTCACGACTACCGCGACAGGCTGGCACCGGGCGAGGTTGCCACCGTGATGGTCATCGCCGCAGATAGAAAGCAGGCGCGGGCGGTGATGCGATATACGAGCGGCCTTGTGAATGAGAACCCGATGTTGCGCCGCATGGTTTTGCGCGAGAATTCCGAGCAGATCGAGCTGAATAACCGTTGCGTGATCGAGATCACAACGGCCAGCCACCGCAGTGTTCGCGGTTATACTTTGGCCGCTGCAATTCTGGATGAAATTGCATTCTGGCACGCTGACGGCGCCAGCCCTGACCGCGAGATTGTGGCGGCGATCCGCCCGGCACTTGCGACGCTGGGCGGCAGGCTGATTGCCTTGTCATCGCCCTACGCCCGGCGCGGCGTGTTGTGGGACACATTCCGGCGAAGCTATGGCGACGAGGGCGACGGCCGGGTGCTGGTGGCGCAAGCGCCGACTTTGACCATGAACCCGACGCTCGACCCGGCAATTGTCGAGCGGGCCATACGCGACGACCCCGAGGCGGCGCGGGCTGAATACCTGGCCGAATTCCGCAGCGACATTTCTTCTTTCCTTGACCCGGAAATGGTCGAGCGGGCAACGCGTTGCAAGCCGCTGGAGTTGATGCACTCGCCGAAGCATAGTTATTTTGCATTTGTCGATCCCGCGGGAGGCGGTGGCGATGAATTCACCCTCGCAATCGGCCATTTGGAACGCGAAACGGTTGTGATTGACCTGTTGCGCGGGCGGCATGGATCACCGGCGGAAATTGTTCTGGAATATTCCAAGATTTTGCGCGGCTTCGATGTATTCCGGGTTTATGGCGACCGCTATGCGGGCCGGTGGCCGCGCGATGAGTTCATGCGCTGGGATATTACCTATCAGGTTAGCGATCTGGACCGCAGCGGGCTTTATCTCGAAATGCTTGCGCGGCTGAATTCCGGTTCGGTGGAACTGCCGCCCGATGAAAAGTTGAAACGCCAGCTTATCGCGCTGGAGCGGCGCACCAGTCGTGCCGGGCGTGATTCGATCGATCACCCGCCGGGCAGCCATGACGACCGTGCAAACGCGGTTGCGGGCGTGGTGGCCTATGCGCGGCGGCGACAGCCTAGCACGAAAACGAAACCGCTAATTGGATTGTGTTGAGAGGTCCGACCATGGCCGAGACGGAAAATGAAGAGCAAGGGCACGACGTCCACGGGCTTTTGCGCAAGAACGCGGAACTGCTGGGCGAACTGAAGGCGGCGAAAGCCAAGGTCGCGGAGCTTGAGGCAGAACGCGACGCGGCGCTGGCGAAGGCCGCAGAGGCGGAAGCGACGATGCGCCAGACCCTTCTGGATGCGCCGGTCGAGCGCACCCTTGGCGAGGCGTTCAGCCTGCCCTGGCGGCACATGCGCCCTGCTATCGAGGAACATTTCACCTTCGCCTTGGGCGAGGATGGCAAGCCCGTTGCGACGCCTACGGACGGCGGCGAACCCGTCCCGCTGGACCAAGTCACCCGCATGTGCGCGTCGATCCCTGACTTGGCCGTTGCCCTGCGCCCGGCACAAGGCGGCGGCGCGCGGTCGAGTGGCGAGCACGTCGCCGATCCCGACGCGGGCAAACCCCGCCCGGAAAGTCTTGCCGGACCTTTCGGTTTGCGGTAACATGATACCGCGCGCTAGGGCGGCTTGTGGCTGGTCCTTGCGCGCCCTTCGCCGCAGCGCGGCACCGTCCCGGCCTTGTGGGTCTGACGTCTTTTCCCTGAAAATGAGAGGAGGCTATCATGGCCACCACACGCCTTACGGACGTGATCGTCCCTGCGGAGTTCACGCCCTACGTAATCCAAAACACGATGGAGGCCAGCGCGCTGGTGCGGTCTGGCATTCTGACGCGCAACGGCGCGATCGAGGGCCAGCTTTCCGCCGGCGCGGACGCTTTCACCGTGCCCTTCTGGAACGACCTGTCCGACGCCGAGGCCGACATTGCCAATGACGACCCGGCGGTCGAGGCCACCCCGCGCAAACTGACTGCTGAAAAGCAAGTTGTGCGCAAGGCTTTCCTGCACGCTTCGTGGTCGGCGATGAACCTTGCCAGCGAACTGGCCGGTGACGACGCCATGGCGCGCGTTCAGGGCCGGGTGACCGCATACTGGACGCGGCAGGCGCAGCGGCGGCTGATTGCCAGCCTGAACGGCATCTTGGCCGACAACGTGGCCAACGACAACGCCGACATGGTGCTGGACGTCACCGGAGAGGCGGGCGCTGCGGCGTCTTTCAGCGCAGAGGCGGTTATCGACGCGGCGGGCACGCTGGGCGACCAAATGGGCAGCGTGACCGGCATCGCGCTGCACTCGGACGTTTACCGGAAGGCACTCAAGGACGATCTGGTCGAAACGATCCCAGACAGTCAGGGCCGACCCTTCCAGACCTTCCGCGGCATGGCCGTTGTCGTCGATGACCTTCTGCCGGTGCAGGGCGACGCCTACACGAGCGTTCTTTTCACGCCCGGAGCCGTCGGCTGGGGCATGACCGCACCGGCCATTGCCGCCGGGACCGAGGTCGAGAACCGCCCTGGCGCGGGCAACGGCGGCGGCCAGCAAATCCTGCACAGTCGCGTCAATCTGGCCATTCATCCGGCCGGGTTCACATGGGTTGAAGGCGCCGTCGCTGACGAAAGCCCGACGATTGCAGAACTGACGCTGGCTTCGAACTGGCGTCGCGTTGTCGAGCGCAAGGCGGCTGGCATCGCGTTCCTGGTGAGCAAGCTCTGATCGGGCGGGGCGTCACCGGGCATTTGCCCAGTGAGAACCCCCAGTCTGAGCGGGCGGGGCGTCACTGTCCAGTTGGACAGTGAGAACCCCCAAGACCCAAGCCGCGCCATGGGTAGGCCTTCGGGCCTGCCCCTTCCCATTGGAGGACGCCTCACATGGCATTGAACCCCGAACTGGCCCTTTGGCGCACGGTGTTGTTTTTGGCCTTGCGCGATAAGGACGCCGCGGCTTGGCTCGCAAGCCCTGATGGCGAGATCGTTTGCGCCCTGGCAGGCGTGGAGCCGCTGGCCGTTGCGCGTGCCTTCGATCCGTCGGGACCGCGGCGGCGCATCAAGCGGGGGGTCGATCGGTCGTGAAGGGCAAGTTGCTGTTCACCGGCTAGAGGCGCCCGCGCGTCTCATTGGAAACTGGGTTCGTTTCGGACCCGGTTTGCGCGGCGCTCGCATTGCCAAGTTGGTAAGGGCGGATTAAAGGGCATGTTCTGTTTCCCCCGCCTATAAATTCCATTTATATTCAAGGGCTTATAAGGAAATCTGGAGGCGAGTGCCGGAATCGAACCGGCGTACACGGATTTGCAATCCGCTGCGTAACCACTCCGCCAACTCGCCAAGCGCCGCCATGCTTAGGTTTGTGCTCGGCGCCCGTCAAGCGGTTATCCGTCGTCGCGATGCCGATCCCCGCCGACGAGGCCAGCACCCGCCGGCCACCCGACCCCGGGGCCGGATCACGCCTCGGGCGGGATCAGGCAGGGCCGGGGGCGGAGGTCGCCGGGGACGCTGACAAAGGCCAGCCGGCGGGCAAGCAGGCGGTCCAGATCCTTGCGCAGGTCGGGGGGGATGCGGGCAGCGGTGCGGGCGGCGGCTTCGGCCAGCTTGGCGCGGGCGTCGAGCCCCGCATCGACCAGATGGACCGCATCGGCCTTCCCGGGGTCCAGTTCCTCGTCCAGAACGATCAGGCGGCGGGGTCCGAGGCCGCGCAGCAGATCGGTCTGCAGATCGACCTGCCCGCCCAGCGGCAGATCCAGCAGCCGGTTGCCGCGCCAGAGCCAGTCCAGCGCCCCCCAGGCCGCACGCGCGCGGGCCGGGTGCGGACGCGGCGTGGCCAGCGTCGTGCCAAGGGACAGCACGCTCTGGCAGTCGACCGGCACCCCGAAAACCGCACGCAGGTCCAGTGCGGCGGCCAGCGCCGGACCGTTCGCGGCCAGCCCCCCCATCGGTGAAGAACTCGTCCCCGATCGCATGGCGCGGAAAGTATAGCGGGGCCGCGGCCGAGGCCAGCCCCCCATCGACCAGCCGCAGATGGTGCTGGGCGGGGTCGTGGCTGCGAAACAGCACCGCGCGGCCGCGCGTCTCGTTCACCGCCGGGATCACCAGCACATGGCGCAGATCGCCCAGCCTGAGCGGCCCAAGCGCGGTCTCAAGCACCTCGCGCAGCGGGCCGGGCGAGAAGCGCGC
>NZ_DSDD01000070.1:0-15022 GCF_011048875.1 Rhodovulum sp. | reverse complement strand
GGTGGCCGGCCACCCTTCGGCCCGACCTTGGGGTAATGCGGCTCGATCAACGCCAGCAGCCGACACCAGGGCACCACCGCGTCCAGCTCCGCCAGGAACGGCTCGCGCCGCGTGACCTTCTTCCTCATCGCATCGCGCAGGCCGGGAAAGGCGGGCTGTTTCGGCATAGGTGGGGCTTCTTGCAGGGATGTCCCAGCCTACCAGATCAGGCTGAAATCGGCAGGTTTTTCAGACCTTCCAAAGGTTGGGCAGACTCTACATCAGATTGAGGGAACTTCCGGGGGGCAGGTCAGAACCCATGGTCGCGTAACTGACGAAACCCGGCCTAGGGCAAACCCGGCGCGGTTCATCACCACGAACCTGAGCTTCAGCGAGTGGGCGAGCGTCTTCGGCGGCGCCAGGATAACCACCGCGCTGCACGGTCGCCTCAACCTACCTGACGGTGCAGGGCAGGGGCAGTCATGCGGGCCGAACGGAGATGTGCGCGATTACCGAGCACGACCTGACCGCGGCGTTGAGCCGGGATCGGGCAGCGAACCACGAAAACGATCACAGCGAGGCGGCGCTTTTTCCGCAGGAGGAGGGAACATGAACACTCCCGAATGGCTCAAGCCCGGCATCTGCGGCGCCGCGATCGGCGCGGGTTTCCTCGGCGTGGTCGGCTTCACCTGGGGCGGCCGGGTGACCGGCTGCGGCGCCTCGAATGACAGGGCGATGGCGATGTCGCGCGACGCTGCATGAACATTCCGGCCTGCTGCTGCACCGGATACCTGGGCGATGGCGGCGCACCGGAGCCGCATCCGCCAGGGGACTTCGCCGACTGGATGGAGGTCTTTCCCGGCGGGTGTTGGCGGGTCTTCGAGCCGCGCAACGACACAAGGCGTATCGCGAGGATCCTGATCGTCCGGGGTCGGGATGCCGCCGATGTGGCGAACGACGCATCGGACACGCCTGCGGCCTCGATGGGGCGCTTCCCGCGATGACGGGCGATCCCATAGATCTCGACGCGCGGAGGACGGCCGCCGAAAAGCCGAGGATCGCAGGGCGGGGGCGGCCTGCGGATCGCGCGTCTCGTCCCGCGCAGGCCGGGCACCCGGACACCGCACAGATCGACGCGCAGCTGCTCGCCGGCCCCGCCCGGACCTGGATCGAGGTGACCGAAAAATGCCGATTCCTTCTGGAACGCTATGCCGAAACCGGGGCTGCGCAGGACGCCCGAACCCGAAAACTCATCGCGCGTGCGCTTGGCGATATCGCGCGCCTGAACAGACGCGAGGTCGCGAAACATGACGCATGATCTGCACTTGGCCGGGCCGAAGTCCAGGACCCACGCCGATGTCGCCGCCGAGCGCATATGCCTGCGATGCAGGACGGCGTTCCGGAGCGACGGCTTCGGCCAGCGCATCTGTGCCCGCTGCAAGACTACGGCCTCCTGGCGCAATGCTGCGCCCGGGGCCAGTGGGCAGGGCGGTCGCCGGTCCTCGGGCCGCGCGTGCTGAGGCCCCGTCAATGACACTGGTCACGATCACCCATTCCACCGCCTACCGTTACGCGGGCCGGGTCGCGCTCGGGCCGCACAGGCTGATGCTGCGCCCGCGCGAGACCCCGGGTCTGTGGCTGATCAGCTTCGACATGGATGTGTCACCGGCCGCCGACATCGTCTGGTCGCACGCTGTCGCGGGAAATTCCGTCGCCTCCGCCAGCTTCACGTCGGCGTCCGACATGCTGGCCGTGCGCTCGCGCACGACGGTCGAACTGACCGCCCCCGCCTGGCCGGTCTTTGCCATCGCGGCGTCCGCCGCCAGCTATCCGTTCCTCTACGCGTCCGACGACCGGATCGACCTCGGCGCGCTTGCCGTGCCGCAATACGCCGACGCCGCCGGGCGCCTGTCGTCATGGGTCGAGGAGTTCGTGATGAACCGGCCGCCAGACACGCCGTCCCTGCTGAAGGAACTCGGCAATGGCGTGGCCACCGGGATGTCCTATCAGAGCCGCGAGACGGAAGGCACCCAGGGGCCGATTGAGACGCTCGACCGGGGATGGGGATCGTGTCGGGATTTTGCCGTTCTCCTTGCCGAGGCGGCCCGCACGGTCGGCTTCGGCGCGCAGCTCGTGTCCGGCTGGCTCCACGACCCCTCGGGCAGCCGCCTCGGATCGGCGGAGACAGGGTCCACCCACGCCTGGGTGGAGGCCTTCATACCCGGCGCCGGCTGGATCCCCTTCGAACCGAACAACCGCGCGGTCGGTGCCGCGAACCTCATTCCCGTCGCCGTTGCCCGGCACATCGCGCAGGTCACGCCGGTGGCGGGCAGCTTTCTCGGAACGAATATCGATCTGCTGTCGATGGAGGTTATCGTGAAGGTCGCGGATGCAACTGCTTCTTGTGATCCTGGTCCAGATCACGGCGGCTCTGCAAGTGCCGCGCTCGGCGGGCCATGCACGTCGATCAGCCCGTCGCCGGCGGCGCCGCCCAGGCGATAGCTCAGGCATTGCCCGGCGAAGACCTTCACCGACAGCCCGCGGCCATATTCTCCCGCCATCACGCGCCTGACGGTTTTCAGCAGGTCCGAGCCGATGCTGCCGTCATTCACGAACTGCTCGCCGCAGTAATGGACCCGGATGCCGGCGCGGGCACGGGCATGCGCGTGCTACGCGCCCGCGTTGGCGTCCTGAAACCGGCTCCGGTAGCTGACGTCGTGGACATCCGGTGGACCGTGCGCAAGTTCGAGATCGACGATGGCCGCTACGAGATCAAGGGCCGCGACAGCGATGGCCGCCAGATCGAGGTGAAGCTCGACCCGGCGACGCTGCAGGTCGTCGAGATGGCACTCGAGGGTGACGACCGCCGCGGCGGCGCGCGCACGCCCGCGCCCGCCGGCAGCATCGCGACGCCGCAGAACGGTCTGTCCGGAAACGGTGTCACGCCTCAGATGCAGGCGAACTGACCCCTGTCCCTCGTTTCGCGGCGCGACGGCGTCATGGAGATCGTCGTGAAGACGCATCCGGGCAGGCTCTGCCCGGGGCAACGCCTGCATTCACTCCGCGTGACAAGCTGGAGCAGGCGCAGGCGCGTGGCTTTCCCGGCGACCCGCCCGGGTGTCGTGCCCGCGTGGCTGCTGCGCCAGGGTTTTCCCTCGACCTCGCGCAGTCGCGGAATGTGGAAGCGCGCCGGACCGGAAATCCCCAAGGGCACGCCCCGTTGAAGCGCGCGGCGGGGACCCGGCTCTTTCCGTCCGGGGAATCACTCTGCGAAATCGCCCGGCGCATGGGCTGGTCTATTCCCCATGCCGCCCGGATGATCGGGATCCTTGCCGCGAACAGCCCGGCGTCCGAGGACGTTTCGGTGCCCCAGCGCAACAATTCCTGACATTGGTCTGTAAACCGACCTGCAAACCGGCCCCGGCGTCACATCGCGCAGAGCGGGCCCTGTCGTTTCTTTCGGGGTGGCTGGGGAGGCAGGATTCGAACCTGCAACCTGCGGTACCAAAAACCGTTGCGCTACCGTTGCGCCACTCCCCAATGCTGCGGCGCTAGTTACGCCGGTCGCGCGCAGGCTGCAAGCCCCATCCCGCGAAAAAAAACGCTGGCCGCGCTCAGGGCTGCAGGGGATGCGCCTTGGCCAGCCGGTCAAAGGCCATCAGCGTCGCCACCAGGTCGGGCATCCGCTCCAGCGGGATCATGTTCGGCCCGTCCGAGGGGGCGCTGTCGGGCGCCTCATGCGTCTCGATGAAGACCGCGGCCACGCCCAGCGCCACCGCGGCCCGCGCCATCACCGGCGCGAATTCGCGCTGCCCTCCGCTGGCCCCGCCAAGGCCGCCGGGCTGCTGCACCGAATGGGTCGCGTCCATCACCACCGGATAGCCCGTGCGCGCCATGATCGGCAGCGCGCGCATGTCCGCGACCAGCGTGTTGTAGCCGAAGGAGGTGCCGCGCTCGGTCAGCAGGATGCGCCGGTTGCCGGTCGATTCCACCTTGGCAACGACATTGGCCATGTCCCAAGGTGCCAGGAACTGGCCCTTCTTGACATTGATCGCGGCGCCGGTTTCGCCCGCGGCCAGCAGCAGGTCGGTCTGGCGGCACAGGAAGGCGGGGATTTGCAGGATGTCCACCGCCTGCGCCGCGGCGGCGCATTGCTCGGGGGCATGAACATCGGTCAGCACCGGCACGCCCAGCGCCGCGCGCAGCTCGGCAAGGATTTCCAGCCCCCGTGCCATGCCAACCCCGCGCTTGCCGCCCAGCGAGGTGCGGTTGGCCTTGTCGAAGCTGGCCTTGAACACGAAACCCGCACCGGCCGCGGCGCAGGCATCCTGCATCGCGCGGGCGATCATCAGCGCGTGGTCCAGGCTTTCCAGCTGGCAGGGCCCGGCGATCACGGTCAGCGGGCGGGTGTTTCCGACGCTCAGCTCGCCGATCCGGACATCCGTCATGTCAGGCCGAGACCTGTTCGCGCAGGATCGAGGCGGTCAGCGAGATCATCAGGTAAATCCCTCCGAAGATCAGGAATGCCAGCGCCGTGTTCTCGAAGGCGCGCGGATAGGTCGGTTCGTCCGGGGCCACCGGGCTGACGCTCAGCGACAGGTAGCGCACCTGCCGGTTGGCCTCGATCCGGGCGGTCTCGAGCTGCTGCAATGCCTGTTGCAGCAAAAGCTGCCGGTTGGCAAGGTCGGCCTCGGCGATGCGTAATTCGGCCGAGACGCGGGCGAGCGATCCGCCCGAAGTTCCGCTTTCGGTCATCGAGGCGCGCAGGTCGGTCACCAGGTCCTCAAGCCGCCTGATATCGCCCTCGACCCCGTCGACACGCGCCCGGCTGGGGCTGGGATTGTCCAGAAGCTGCTGAAGCTGCAACCGCTTCTCGCGCAGCTGGGTCTCGAAGGCGGCGATCTGGTTCATCAGCGCGTTGGTCTCGCTGACCGGGTCCAGCACGCCTAGCTTTTCCTGAAGGTCGAGCACGCGCGCCTGCGCCTCGGCCACCCGGGCCTCGGCATTGTCATAGCTCTGGTTGGCGCCCGCCATCTGGTCGCCGCGCAGCCGCTGGGTCAGCCCGTCGACCCGTTCCTCGGCATAGGAGATCAGCGCCTCGGCAAAGGCGGCGCTGGTCTCGGGATCGGCGGCCATCACCTCCATCTTCAGGATGCCCTCGGTCGGGTCGAAGCCGATCCTGACCACCTTCTGATACAGCTTGTAGGCGGCCTCGTTGCTGCCGCCCTCGGCCAGCCGCCGGATCGGGTCGATCTCTTCCCGGCTGAAATGGCTGCGGAAACCCAGATCGCCATCGAGCCGCAGCATCGCGTCGCGCGATTGCAGATAGCTTTGCACCGCGATCGAATCCTGCTGCATCGCCAGCCCGGTCCCCTGGAACAGCCCGCCAAGCCCGCCGCCGCCCTGGCCATCGGCCTGCTGGATCACGAATTCCGACTTGGTCGCATACATCGGGGTCGCGACGCGGTAGTAGTAATAGCCCACGATCATCGTGGGCAGCAGCACGAAGGCGGCCAGCCGGGCCATCATCATCGCAAGGGCGCGGCGGCGGCGGCGGGCGATGTCGCGCTGGATCTCGCGGATCTCGTGCATCCGCGCATCGGCGGGTGTGCGATAGGCCGGGGCGATCCTGTCGGCGGCAGGTCGTCCTGCGGGCAGGTCCGGGCCGGGCTGCATCAGGGCTTGCGGCAACTGGTCCTGTGCCGTGCCGTCCTGTCCCGCCCCGGTGGCGATGGCCGTGCCGCGCACGAGTTCCAGCATGTTGGTGCGCTGGAACGGATCGATCCCGCGCTTGCGCAGCAGCCGCACGGCGTCATGGTCCGATGCGACGGCAATCCCGTGTTTCTGGGCGACGCGGCGGGCCATGCGCAGCTGGCGCCCGGTCAGCCCTTCGCGCCGGATCGCCTCGATCTCCTGGTCGGCGGACAGCGCCGTGCCGCCTGCCTGCGCGGGGGCGTCCGGAGCGGTTGCCTGGGCCGTGGCGCGGGCGGTCGGGAAGGGCGCGGCGCCGAAACCGTCCTCGACCGGCGCGGGCGCCTGCGGCGCGGTCGCGTCGCCTGCGGCGCCGCTGCGCCGGATGCGGAAGCGTTCAGCCCTGGGTTTGGTAGTCATAGAGTTCCCTGGCCTCTTCCAGGCTGTCGAAAAGATGGATCCGGCCGTGATGCAGCACGGCCGCCGAGCGGCAGAACTTCTCCAGCGTCGCGGCCTGATGCGACACGATCACCACTGTCGCGCTTTCCAGCCGCTCGCGCAGCAGCGCGCCGGCCTTGCGGTTGAACTCGACATCGGTGGTGGACGGCATCCCCTCGTCGATCAGGTAGATGTCGAAATCCAGCGCCAGCATCAGCGAAAAGGTGAACCGCGCCCGCATGCCCTGGCTGTAGGTGCCCACCGGCATGTCGTAATATTCCCCGATCCCGCACAGCCAGCGCGAGAACGCCTCGACATAATCGGGGTCGAGGCCGTAGAGGCGCGCGATGTAGCGGGCATTCTCGGTGCCGGTATGGCGGTTGACCACGCCCCCCATGAAGCCCAGCGGGAAGGAGATGCGGCAGGCGCGGTTGATCCGCCCCTCGTCGGGCTTTTCCAGGCCCGCCATCATGTTGATCAGCGTGGTCTTGCCGGTGCCGTTCGGCGCGAGGATGCCCAGCGAGTTGCCCAGTTCGACGCGAAAGGACGCGCGGTCAAGGATCACCTTGCGCTGCTTTCCGGTCCAGAAACTCTTGCTGACCTCAATGAACTCGATCATGCCTTGCCTGCGCCGATCAACCTCCGGCCCGGTCCCGCCGGACGTTTGTTTCCAGATCGGATGCTAACCCGGATTTGCGGCCACATTATGTCCGCTGCAGCATCGGCGCCACGCGAAAACGCAAGGCCCGGCACCGCCTTGCCGATTGCCCGCGACCGTCGCGCCGGGGCCTCAGCCGCCGCGCGCCCCGGTGCCGAGCTGGCGGTGGACCTGGCCCGACTGGTCGACATGGAACCGGCCCTCGGCCGTGTCGAACACCCAGAAGGGCAGGAATCTGTCCCAGCTTTCGCGGCAGGGCTGCCAGCCCAGGAAGGGCGCGCCCCCTGACGGGACGGGCAGGGCGGCCCGCGCCGCCTCGGGGTCCAGCAGGAAGGGCGTGCCCGGCGCCGTGATCGCGCCTGCCTTGGCCATTGTGCAGCCCTGCGCCTCGATCTCGGCGATGCCGACAAGGGCGCCGTCGCGCAGCAGCGGCACGAGGTAATAGCCCGCATCCGCCAGATCCAGCCGCCGCACGAAGGCCGGTTCCCCGGCATCCGCGCCTTGCAGGCCGTTCCCGCCCGCAAGACCCGCGATCGCCGCGGCGCGGGCGTCGGACGGGCCGCAAGGCCCGCCCGTCTCGGATTGCCCGGAACTCACACGCCGGTCCCGCCGGTGGTCAGGCTGGAGAACATCTCGCCATCGGCCCGCACATGGACGGTCTGCATGCCCGCGGTGATCTGCCAGAACGGCAGATGCGGCGAAAAGGATTCCCGGCAGGGCCGCCACACCATCGTCGGCGAGACGCAGAACGTGTCGGGCCGCAGCCGGAACCGGCCGCGGAACTCGTCGCGCAGGCTGAAGACATGGTCCATCGCCCGTTTGGCCACCCGCTCGCGGTCCAGATCATAGGGACGGGCCGGCTTGGCCGGGATCGACACGCCCTGAAGATCGCCGAACAGCGCGTCCACCTGTGCATAGCCGTGCACCTCGCCTCCCATCATCGCCGGGGCAAGGTAATAATACTCGTCCAGCCGGTCGAGCCGTTTGACCAGAACCGGCTCCTCAAAGCCCGGCTGGCGCAGCTTGCGCATCGCCTCGACCCCGTTCACGCCGCCGCTGCCGCAAATATCGCCCGCGCCATGCGGCGCGTTGTTGCGATGCACGGGGGTGTTCACCCAAAGGCCCAGCACCGAACAGGGCGTGCCCGGCATGGGTTCGACATCGGTCTGCACGCCGCGCACCACGATCCAGTGCATGCACCCATAGACCAGCGTGATCGGCGAGACCTCAGAGCGCCAGAGCGTGTAGCCCACCTTCTGCGTGCCCTCGGCCCCGGTCGTGGGCTTGTAGACCACGAAGGAATTGGTGAACGCTGCGGGCTTGCGGTCCATCATCGTGAATTACAGCCCGTAAGGGTCGGTCGCCCAGCCCGGCTTGACGTTGTGGCTGTGGTTGGCATTGTACAGGTCGTCCTGATTCATTGAGCCATGGGGCAACCCGAATTCCGCAAGAACCATCATCGCGCAGGCCGCGCCGCAGTAGTAATTCGTGCCCTGCGTGTGGTATTTCGCGCCGGTGTCGAAAGTCCAGGTCATCTGTCCGTCTCCCTCTGCAGGTCGGCCCACCACGGGCAACCCCAAGCATGGCACGAGGCGACCGGGTCGCGCTTGACGGGCGTCAATCTGCGGCCGCGGCCCGCGGCCCGCCGCCCGGACAGGATAGATATTCAAATTATTGAATTTTTGGGGCGCAGACCCCATCCTTCCCACGACCGCCCCCTTCGGACCGATTCCAGCCAAGGAGACAGAGACAATGACACTCGACCGCGCCGTGATGATGTTCGCAGGCTTCGTGATCCTGCTTTCGCTTGCCCTGGGCACCTGGGTCTCGGGCTGGTGGTATCTGCTGACCGCCTTTGTCGGCGTGAACCTGATCCAGGCCTCGGTCACCGGCTTCTGCCCGGCGGCCATGGTGATGAAGAAACTCGGCATCCGGCCGGGCAACGCCTTTCAGTAAGGCCCCTTGCGGCACATGGTCCCGCGATCCGGGGGTGTCCGCGCCATCCGCCTGCGCTAGGTAGGTGCAACGGAGGTGCGAATGCTTCTATCCATCAGCGGGCTTGGCAAGGGCTATGACAGCGGCGGCGCGCGCGTCGAGGTGCTGCGCGGCGTTGATCTGGCGCTTGAACCGGGCGAGACGGTCGCGCTGACCGGGGAGTCAGGCTCGGGCAAGAGCACGCTGCTGCATCTGTGCGCCGGGCTCGACCGCGCCGATACCGGCCGGATCGAGGTCGCAGGGCGCGATCTGGCCGGGGCGGACGATGCCACGCTGGCCGCGCTGCGCCGGCAGGCGGTGGGTCTGGTGTTCCAGCAGTTCAACCTCATCCCCTCGCTCGATGTCGGGGCCAACCTTGCCTTTCACGCCCGGCTGTCGGGGCGCGACGATCCTGCGGCGATCGCGGCGCTGGCCGGGCGTCTGGGCCTTGGCGGGCTGATGCGGCGCTATCCCGAGCAATTGTCGGGCGGCCAGCAGCAGCGCGTCGCCATCGGCCGGACCCTGGCCGCAAGGCCCGCGCTGATCCTGGCAGACGAGCCCACCGGCAATCTGGACGAGGCGACGGGCGATGCGGTGCTCGACCTGATGCTGGAGCTTGTGGCCGAGGTCGGCGCCGGGCTTCTGATGGTCACCCATTCGCCCCGGCTGGCCGCCCGGCTCTCGCGCCGGGTGCATCTGTCGGGCGGGCGGCTGGCCTGATGCGCCGCACCGCCCTTGCCGCGCTGTTGTCGCATTGGCGCCGCCACCCGCTGCAACTGGCCAGCCTGCTGCTGGGGCTGGCGTTGGCCACCGCGCTGTGGTCGGGCGTGCAGGCGATCAATGCCGAGGCGCGGGCCAGCTATGACCGCGCGGCCGAGGTGCTGGGCCAGGACCAGCTTGAAAGCCTCGTGCCGAGGGATGGCCAGCGCGTGCCGGACCGGGTCTTTGTCGATCTGCGCCGCGCGGGCTGGCAGGTCACCCCGCTGATCGAGGGGCGCTGGGCGCGCGCGGGCCGCTCGGTGCAGGTCTATGGCATCGACCCCTTCACCATGCCCGCGGGCGCGCTGCCCGAGGCCGTGGGCGAAAGCGGCGACATCGCCGGGTTCTTCACCCCGCCCGGCCGGGGCTTTGCCGCACCCGAAACCGTGGCCGAGCTTGAGGGCGCCGAGGGCATGCCGCCCCTGATCGCGGCCGAGGGCATCATGCCCGGCATCCTGATCGCCGATATCGGCATCGCCCAGACCCTGCTGCGGGCCGAGGGCCAGATCTCGCGGCTGCTGCTGGCCCCCGATCAGCCGCTGGGCCGCGCGCCGCTGGAAACGGTGGCCCCCGGCCTCGACCGTCTCGCCCCGCAGGAAACGGCCGATGTGGCGCAACTGACGGGCAGTTTTCACCTGAACCTGACCGCTTTCGGCTTCCTGTCCTTCGCGGTGGGGCTGTTCATCGTCCATGCCGCGATCGGGCTGGCCTTCGAACAGCGCCGCGCGATGTTCCGCACGCTGCGCGCGCTGGGCCTGCCGCTGCGGACATTGGTGGGCCTGCTGTCGGCCGAGGTGATGCTGCTGGCGCTGGTCGCGGGGATCGTCGGCGTCGCGCTGGGCTACGGCATCGCCGCAGCACTATTGCCCGACGTGGCCGCCACCCTGCGCGGGCTTTACGGCGCGACCGTCTCGGGCAGCCTGTCGCTGCGCCCGGAATGGTGGCTGGGCGGGCTGGCCATCGCGCTGATTGGCGCGGGCGTTGCCGCGGCGCAAAGCCTGTGGCGGCTCTGGCGCATGCTGCTTCTGGCCTCGGCCCAGCCGCGGGCCTGGGCGCGCGCCTCGGCCCGCGGTTTCGCGGCGCTGGGCGCGCTGGCCGGGCTGCTGGCGGGGGTGGCGGTGATCGCGGGCGTCTACGGGCAGGGAGTGGTCGGCAGCTTCGTGCTGCTGGGCGCGCTGCTGCTGGCCGCGGCGCTGGCGCTGCCCGGCGCGCTGGCGCTGGCGCTGGGGGCGGCGGAACGGCTGGCCCGGGGCGTGCTGGCGCAATGGTTCTGGGCCGATACGCGCCAGCAATTGCCCGGCCTGTCGCTGGCGCTGATGGCGCTGATGCTGGCGCTTTCGGCCAATATCGGCGTGGGCACGATGGTCGCAAGCTTCCGGCTGACCTTCACCGAATGGCTGGACCAGCGCCTGCCCTCGGAACTCTATGTCACCGCCCGCAGCGAGGAGGAGGCGACCCGCCTGCGCGACTGGCTCACGCCGCGCAGCGACGCGCTCTTGCCGATCTGGCGCGTCGAGGGGCCGGTCTTCGGCCAGAGCGCCGAGATCTATGGCGTCGCCGATCACCGCACCTATTCCGACAACTGGCCGATGCTGCTGGGCGAGGCGGATGTCTGGGCGCGGCTCGCCCGGGCCGAGGGCGCCATCGTCAACGAACAGCTCTGGCGCCGCGCCGGGCTGCGGCTTGGCGATCCGGTGCCCCTGCCGGGCGGCGCGATCCGCCCGCTGGTCGGCGTCTATTCCGATTACGGCAACCCGCGCGGGCAGGTCATCATCGGCGTGGCCGATCTGGCGGCGCAATTCCCCGATCTCGACCGCCGCCGCTACGCCATCCGCACCGATCCCGCCGCCGTGCCCGAACTGCGCCGCGCCCTGGTGCAGGAATTCGGCCTGCCCGAAGACAGCATGATCGACCAGGGGGCGGTCAAGGATCTGTCGCTGCGGATCTTCGAGCGCACCTTTGCCGTGACCGCCGCGCTGAACGTGCTGACCATGGGCGTCGCCGGATTTGCCATGTTCACCAGCCTTCTGACGCTGGCCGCGATGCGCCTGCCGCAACTGGCGCCGGTCTGGGCACTGGGGCTGACGCGCACCGCGCTGGCGCGGCTTGAGGTGCTGCGCGCGATGCTGCTGGCGGCGCTGACCATGGCGCTGGCAATTCCGGTCGGGCTGATCCTGGCCTGGGTGCTGCTGGCCGTGGTCAATGTCGCGGCCTTCGGCTGGCGGCTGCCGATGTTCGTCTTCCCGGCCGACTGGCTGTGGCTGGGCGCGCTGGCGCTGGCGGCGGGCGGTCTGGCAGCCGCCTGGCCCGCCTGGCGGCTTGCACGAATCGAACCTGCCACCCTGGTCAAGGTCTTCGCCGATGAACGTTAGGGTCCTGATCCTTGCAGTTTTCCTGCCTTTGCCCGCGCTGGCCCAGGGCTTTGCCGGGCTTGGCCAGACCGCCGACGGCTATACCCTGCCGCAGCGCGGCGCGGTGCTGGACTTTCCGCGCGATCACGGCGCGCATCCCGATTTCCGCATCGAATGGTGGTATCTGACCGCCAACCTGACCGGCGCGGACGGGCAGGATTACGGCATCCAGTGGACGCTCTTTCGCAACGCGCTGGCCCCCGGCAATCCGGGCACGGGCTGGCCGAATGCGCAGGTCTGGATGGGCCATGCCGGGCTGACCACGGCAGAGCGCCACTTCCATGCCGAACGGCTGGGCCGTGGCGGCACCGGGCAGGCGGGCGTCACTGCCGCCCCCTTCGCCGCCTGGATCGACGAATGGCGGATGGAGAGCACGGCCGCACCCGACGCCGATCCGCTGTCGGCGCTTCGGCTGAATGCGGCGGGCAGCGATTTCGCCTATGCCCTGACGCTGGCGGCCGAGGGGCCGCTGGTGCTGCATGGCGAGCGGGGCTATTCGGTGAAATCCGATCTGGGCAATGCCAGCTACTACTATTCGCAGCCCTTCTACCGGGTCGCGGGCACGCTGACCCTGCCCGATGGCCCGGTCGAGGTCACGGGCAATGCCTGGCTCGACCGGGAATGGTCCAGCCAGCCGCTGGCCTCCGACCAGCAGGGCTGGGACTGGGTCTCGCTGCATTTCGAGAGCGGCGACAGGCTGATGGCCTTCCAGTTGCGCGGCACCGGGGGCGATTACACCACCGGCACCTGGATCGCCGCCGATGGCAGCGCCACGCCGCTTGCCCCCGGTTCGGTGACATTCGAGCCGCGCGCCACGACCCGGATCGCGGGCCGCACGATCCCCGTGCGCTGGCGCATCGCGTTGCCCGAACGCGGCCTCGATGTCATCATCGACGCGCTGAACGAGGCCGCCTGGATGGACACCACCGTCGCCTATTGGGAAGGCCCGGTGCGGATCACCGGCAGCCATCCGGGCCGCGGCTACCTGGAGATGACGGGCCATGACTGATCCCCTGACGACGCTGTCCGGCACGCTCGATGCCGTCTGGGCGCAGCTTGCGCGCGGGGCGTCCGACCGCGACGCGCCGGCCCGCCATCCGGTCCTGGCCACCGCCGGGCGGTCGGGCGGCGAGGCGCGGATGGTGGTCCTGCGGTCCGCCGACCGCGACGGCGCGCGGGTGGAAATCCATACCGACCGCCGCTCGGCCAAGGTCGGCGAACTGGTGGCCGAGCCGCGGGCAAGCCTGCTGGTCTGGGACCCGGCGCAGCGGCTTCAGATCCGCCTGCGCGCCCGGTTCGAGGTGCTGGCGGGCGAGGCGGTCGCGCCCCTGTGGCAGGCGCTGCCCGGTGCGGCGCGCGCGCTTTACGGCGGCCGCCCCGCGCCCGGAACGCCCATCCCCGAGCCGGGCGACCATATCGCCGACCCCGCCGCGCATGCCTTCTGCGTGCTGCGCGGGGCGCTGTCCGAGATCGAGACGCTGCACCTGGCCAAGCTCGGCCATCGCCGCACCCTGTTCCGCGCCGCCGAAGGCTGGCAGGGCCGCTGGTGCGCGCCCTGACCCCCCGCAACTCCCGACGGATGATCCCGCCACCCATGGACCCGATGACCGCCCCCCTTGCCGCTGACCCGCGACCTCGTGCTGATCGGCGGCGGGCATGCCCACGCGCTGGTCGCCCGCGCCTGGGGCATGGCCCCCGTGCCCGGCGTGCGGCTGACGCTCGTCAATCCCGGCCCCACGGCCCCCTATTCGGGGATGCTGCCGGGGCTGATCGCGGGCCATTACACGCGCGCGCAGCTGGAGATCGACCTCGTGCCGCTGGCGGCGCATGCGGGTGCGCGACTGGTGATCGGCCGCGCCGAGGGGATCGACCGCGCCGCCCGCCTGATCCATGTGCCCGGCCGCCCGCCGATCCGCTATGACCTCGCCTCCATCGACATCGGCATCACCTCGGACCTGCCCGACCTGCCCGGCTTTGCCGCGCATGCGGTGCCCGCGAAGCCGCTGGACGCCTTCGCCGAGGCGTGGGAGCGGTTCGTCGCCCGCGCGCGGGCGGGCGAGGTGGCGCCGCTGGTCGCGGTGATCGGCGCGGGTGTCGCGGGGGTGGAACTGGCGCTGGCCGCGCGCCACCGGCTGGCGCAGGCGGGGCTTGCGCCGCAGGTCACGCTGATCGACGCGGCCCCGGATGTGCTGCGCGACGTGCGCCGGGGCGCCCGGGCCGCGCTGATGGACCAGATCGCGGGGCAGGGGGTGCAATTGCGCACCGGCGCCCCCGTCGCAAGGATCGCAGCCGAGGGCGTCGTTCTTCAGGCCGGCGACACCATCCCCGCGCATCTCGTGATCGGGGCGGCGGGGGCGCGGCCGCAGGGCTGGCTGGCCGCGACCGGGCTGGATCTGACCGACGGCTTCGTGACGGTCGACCGGTTCCTGCGGTCTGTCACCGACCCGGCGATCTTCGCCGTCGGCGATTGCGCGCATCTTTCGCATGCGCCGCGCCCCAAGGCCGGGGTCTATGCGGTGCGGCAGGCCCCGGTCCTGCTGGCGAACCTGCGCGCGGCCGCGACGGGCGGGCGGCCAGGCCCCTATCATCCGCAGAAGGATTACCTCAAGCTGATCTCGATGGGCGGCAAGCGCGCCGCCGCCGACCGGCTGGATGCCCGGATCGAGGGCGGCTGGGTCTGGCGCTGGAAGGACCATATCGACCGCAAGTTCATGCGCCGCTTCCATCACCTGCCGCCCATGGGACAGCCCCCCCGCATCCCGCGCGGCGCGGCGCTGGGTGTCGCCGACCTTGTCGGGGGGCAGCCGCCCTGCAGCGGCTGCGCGGCCAAGCCCGGCGCGGATGCGCTGGCCCAGGCCCTTGCCGATCTCGCCCCGCCCGCCCGGCCGGACGTGCTGCGCGGGGCGGGCAACGATGCGGCGATCCTGGCCCATGGCGCGGGGGCGCAGGTCTTCACCACCGACCATCTGCGCGCCGTGACCGAAGACCCTTATGTGATGGCGCGCATCGCCGCGACCCATGCGCTGGGCGATATCTGGGCGATGGGCGCCAGCCCGCAGGCCGCCCTTGCAACCGTGATCCTGCCGCGCATGGCCGAGCCGATGCAGGCTGC
>NZ_DSDD01000197.1:0-15045 GCF_011048875.1 Rhodovulum sp. | reverse complement strand
GCCCTCTTCGTCGGTCGGGTCGTCCGGCCCGCGGCGCTGATCCTTGCGCTTTACACGGTCTGCGCGGCGCTGGTTTCTCATTCGGGGCTTTTCGTGCTGCCGATCGCGCAACACACGCTCTGGATGGAGGTTGCGATGGTCGGCGCGTTGGTGATGATCGCGCTGACCGCAGATCTTCCGACCTGCCGTGCCATGCGCGGCGGCATCGGGGCCGACGATCCCGAAGATGAACTTTCACGCACGCGGCTTGAACTGGCCGCCACACGCGCCGCCCTCGCCGAACTCCAGGCAAGCGACAAGGTAATTTCATATCCGCCCGCCTTGATCCGCCGCTCGGCCTGATCCCCGGGGCGGCCTTCCCCCTTTCCAAGGGCCGCCCGCGCCACTAGATCGGCGCCATGGCAGACCCCCTTCACATCATTGGCGGCGGCATGGCGGGTGCCGAGGCCGCCTGGCAGGCAGCGCAGGCCGGGCTTGACGTGGTGATCCACGAGATGCGGCCCCGGACCGGCACCTTTGCCCACCGCACCGACCGGCTGGCCGAGATGGTGTGTTCCAACTCGTTCCGCTCGGACGATGACGAACAGAACGCCGTGGGCCTTCTGCATTGGGAAATGCGCGCGGCGGGCGGGCTGATCATGGCGATGGCCGACGACAACCGCCTGCCCGCGGGCGGCGCGCTGGCCGTGGACCGCGACCGCTTTGCCGAGGCGGTGACCGCGCAGCTTCTGGACCATCCGAAGATCGCCATCGAACGCACTGAAATCACGTCACTACCCGTTGATGGCCACTGGATCGTCGCGACCGGTCCGCTGACCTCGGACGCGTTGGGACAGGCGATCCGCGCCGAAACCGGCGCCGAGGTGCTGGCCTTTTTCGACGCCATCGCGCCCATCGTCCATGCCGACAGCGTGGACCTGACCCGGGCATGGTTCCAGTCGCGCTACGACAAGGGCGAGACCGAGGAGGAGCGCACCGCCTACCTGAACTGCCCGATGGATCACGACCAGTACGAGGCTTTCATCGACGCGCTGCTCGCCGCCGAAAAGACCGAGTTCCACGAGGGCGAGACCGCAGGCTATTTCGACGGCTGCATGCCGATCGAGGTGATGGCCGAGCGCGGCCGCGAGACGCTGCGCCACGGGCCGATGAAACCGGTGGGGCTGACCAACCCGCATGCGCCCGATGTCAAGCCGCATGCGGTGGTGCAACTGCGCCGCGACAATGCACTGGGCACGCTCTACAATATCGTCGGCTTCCAGACCAAGATGAAATACGGCGCGCAAAAATCTGTTTTCTGTATGATTCCAGGGCTTGAAAACGCCATGTTCGCGCGCCTTGGCGGGATCCACCGCAACACCTTCCTCAACGCGCCCATGCTGCTTGACGCCGAATTGCGACTGAAATCGCGCCCGCATATTCGCTTTGCCGGGCAGATCACCGGGGTCGAGGGCTACGTGGAATCGGCCGCGATGGGCCTTTTGGCGGGTCGCCTTGCCGCGGCGGAACTCATGGGCCGCAGCCTGTCGCCCGTGCCCGCGACCACCGCCACCGGCGCGCTGGTCGCCCATATCACCGGCGGCGCGGATGCCCGGACCTTCCAGCCGATGAATGTCAATTTCGGCCTGTTCCCGCCGGTCGAGGGGCTCAGGGCCGGGCGCCGCGGCCGGCGCGACCGCTACAAGGGCTATACCGACCGCGCCAAGGCCGACTGGACCGCCTGGCTTGCCCATGGCTGAGGCGCGCACCCGCTTCGCGCCCTCGCCCACCGGGCCCCTGCATCTTGGCCACGCCTTTTCCGCGCTGACCGCCTTTGACCGCGCCCGCGCCGCGGGCGGCACCATGCTGCTCAGGATCGAGGATATCGACAGCACCCGCTGCCGCCCGGAATGGGAGGCGCTGATCTTCGACGATCTCGCCTGGCTCGGGATCGACTGGCCCCGCCCGGTCCTGCGCCAGTCCGCCCGCCTGCCCGCCCATGCAGCCGCGCTCAACCGGCTGGCCGCGATGGGGCTGACCTATCCCTGCCGCTGCCGCCGGGCCGACATCCGTGCGGCCCTTTCGGCCCCGCACGCGCCGGTCCTGGGCCCCGACGGGCCGGTCTATCCCGGCACCTGCCGCACCCGCCCGATGGATCAGGCCGGTCCCGATGACACGATCCGGCTCAACATGCGGGCGGCGCTTTCCCGGCTGGACACTCTCCCGGCCTTCACCGAAACCGGGCCGTCCCATGCCGGGCGCCACGCGCTGGTGCGCGATGCGCTGATCGAAACGGTTGGCGACGTGGTGCTGGCGCGGCGCGATCTCGGCACCTCCTATCACCTTGCCGTGGTAGTGGATGACGCCTTCCAGCAGGTCAGCGAGGTCGTGCGCGGCGAAGACCTGTTCGAGGCCACGCCGATTCACGTTCTGCTCCAGTGCCTTCTGGGCCTGCCCTCGCCAGGCTACCACCATCACCGCCTGATCGTGGACGAGGCGGGCAAGCGGCTGGCCAAGCGCGACGATGCTCGCGCACTCGCGCGCTACCGCGCCGACGGCGCAACGCCCGAGGACATCCGCCGCCTTGTCGGGCTTTGACGCGCCCGCTGCTTCTTCTTGGCACAAATACCCATGGCGCCTCAGCCTGCCACGGGCGCCATGATCTCCACTTCCTCGCCTTCGCGGATCGCGGTGTAGAAACAGCTTCGCCGGTTGGTGTGACAGGCCGGGCCCTCCTGCTCGACCACAAGCAGAAGGCAGTCACGGTCGCAATCGACGCGCATCTCGATCAGCCGCTGGACATGGCCGCTGGTCTCGCCCTTGACCCAGAATGCTTGACGAGAGCGCGACCAGTAGGTGACGCGCCCGGTTTCCAGCGTGCGGGCAACCGCGTCGGCGTTCATCCAGGCCATCATCAGCACCGCCCCGCCCGTATCCTGGGCAATCGCCGGGATCAGCCCCGCGGCGTCGAATTTCAGGCTTGCAGGATCGAAGGCCATGGCCGAACTCCTTTGAAAACGCGCGCGCCGGGGTTATCTATGCACGATGCGGGCAAAAGGGAACGCCATGACCGCCGAGACCGATCTCGTCAAGCTCTACTCCCAGCGCATCCTTGCGCTGGCGGCCGACATTCCGCATCTGGGGCGGCTCGATGGGCCGATGGCCAGCGCGCGCAAGCGCTCTCCGCTTTGCGGCTCGACGGTCAGCGTGGATCTGGACATCGCAGAGGGGCGGATCACGCGCTTTGGCCAGGACGTCAAGGCCTGTGCGCTGGGCCAGGCGGCGGCGGCGGTTGTCGGGGCCGTCATCCTCGGGCGCAGCCGGGACGAGGTGCAGCGCGCCCGCGACCAGCTCAAGGCCATGCTCAAGGAAAACGGCCCGCCGCCCGCCCCGCCCTTTGACGGGCTGGAGGTGCTGGCCCCCGCGCGCGAATATCGCAATCGCCACGCCTCGATCCTGCTGGCGCTGGAGGCGACGCTCGAAGCCTTTGACGCCGCCGAGGCCGCGGCCTGCGCCTGATCCGTCAAAAAAAACCGCCGCGCTCCGGCGCAGGAGGCGGCGGCAAGGTGTGCGTCCGTGCAGCGAGAGGCAGGCTCCCGACCCCTTGGGGAGAGGCGCAGGCACAGACAGCGGGCAGTGGACCGTCAGAAAAGCGCGGGCAGGTGCAGCCCCGCGAACAAGGCCACCATCAACGCGGCGGCGCCAATCGCATCCTGCCAGAGGGTGGCGCGGCTGCGCTCAAGGGTGGCGAGCAATTCGGTCAGCATCGGGGCAACCTCCTGTCGAGCAAATTGTTTCTTATTTGTTCTCATATTTTCGGTCGCGCGTAAAGAACTTTTTAAGAACTTTTGCGAACGCAGCGGAACGGAACGCCCTCAGCCCACCTTTATCAGCCGAATCGCCCTGTCCTGCTCCATCAGCCACAGCAGCACGCGGGCGGCCTTGCCCCGCTCGCTTTCCAGCCCCGGATCGTCGGCCAGCAGCTTGCGCGCATCGCTTTGCGCCAGAGCCATCAGCGCCGATTGCCGTTCCAGATCGGCGATGCGGAACCGCGGCAGGCCCGATTGCGCGGTGCCGATCAGATCGCCCGCGCCACGCATCGCCAGATCCTCCTCGGCGATGCGAAAGCCATCCTCGGTCTCGCGCAGGATCTCCAGCCGCCGCCGCCCGCTTTCGGTCAGGGGCGACCGATACATCAAAAGACAGGTCGAGGCCGCCGCGCCACGCCCGACTCGGCCGCGCAACTGGTGCAGCTGCGCCAGCCCGAAACCCTCGGCCCGCTCGATCACCATGATCGAGGCGTTGGGCACGTCCACCCCCACCTCGATCACCGTGGTCGCGACCAGTACTGCCGTTTCGCCCGCCTGAAACCGCGCCATCGCCGCGTCCTTTTCGGGCGCGGGCATCTGGCCATGCACCAGCCCCACGACACCCTCGCCCAGCGCGGCGCGCAGGCTCTGAAAGCGGTCCTCGGCCGCGGTCAGGTCCACCAGTTCCGAGCCCTCGACCAGCGGGCAGACCCAATAGGCCTGCCGCCCCTCGGCGATGGCGCGGCGCAGATGGTCCACCACCTCGTCGATCCGCCCGGCCGAGACCAGCGCCGTCCTGACCGGCACCCGCCCCGGCGGTTTCTCGTCCAGCACCGACATGTCCATGTCGCCATGGGTGGCCAGCGCAAGGCTGCGCGGGATGGGCGTGGCGGTCATCACCAGCACGTCCGCCGCCTGCCCCTTGGTCGACAGTTCCATCCGTTGCGACACGCCGAACCGGTGCTGTTCGTCCACGATGGCCAATCGCAGGTCGTGAAAGGCGACATCCTTCTGGAACAGCGCATGCGTGCCGACCAGCACCTGGATGTCGCCCGTGGCAAGGGCGACCAGCTTGGCACGCCGCTCGGCGCCCTTGTCGCGGCCGGTCAGGATTTCCAGCACCACACCCGCCTGTTCGGCCAGCGGGCGCAGGTTTTCCAGATGCTGGCGGGCCAGGATTTCGGTCGGGGCCATCATCACCCCCTGCCCGCCCGCCTCGACCGCGACCAGCAGCGCCATGAAGGCGACCAGCGTCTTGCCCGCGCCGACATCGCCCTGCAAAAGCCGGTTCATCCGGGTGGGCTGCGCCATGTCGGCCGCGATCTCGTCGATCGCGCGGGCCTGTGCCGCGGTCGGTCGGTAGGGCAGCGCCGCAAGCACCCGCGCGCGCAGCCGCCCGTCGCCCGCCGTCACCCGCCCCTTGCCGCGCCGGACGGATGCCCGCGCCAGCGCCAGCGTCAGTTGATGCGCGAACAGCTCGTCATAGGCCAGCCGCTGGCGCGGCGGCGCGGTCGCGGACAACTCGCGCGGGCCAAGCGGCGCATGGGCCATGCGCAGCGCGGCGGCCCAGCCCGGCCACCCCTCGCGCGCCCGCAGCGCGGGGTCAATCCATTCGGGACAATCGGGCAGCCGGTCAAGCGCCGATTGCACCGCGCGGGTCATCTGCTTCAGGCCCAGCCCCGCGGTCAGCGGATAGACCACTTCGTAATCGGGGATCGTCTCGGCCTGATCGGGCGGCAGCACATGATCGGGATGAACCATCTGGATCATCCCGTCGAAATGCTCGACCTTGCCGGAAATCACCCGCCGCGCGCCTTCGGGCAGCAGCTTGCGCAGGTAATCGCCTCTTGCATGAAAGAAGACCAGCGTGAAGGCGGCTTCGGCGTCCTGCACCTGCACCCGCCAGGGCCGGCCCCTCGTGCGCGGCGGTTCGTGGCGCATTACCTCGATCTCGACGGTGGCCACATCGCCGGGCGGCACCTGCCGCAGGCTTGCCCGCCGCCGCCGGTCCACGCCCGAATGGGGCAGCGTGAAGATCAGATCGCGCGGCTTTTCGATATCGAGCTGGGCCAGCAATTTCGCGGTTTTCGGCCCGACCCCGTCCAGCCCCTCGAGCCCGGCAAACAGCGGAAACAGGATATCAGGCCGCCCGCTCATGCGCCCCCGATGAGGTCGAGCCAGCCTTGTTCGTCGATGGTCTCGATCCCCAGATCGGCGGCCTGCTTCGCCTTAGATCCCGCACCGGGCCCGGCCACCACCAGATCGGTCTTCTTCGACACCGAGCCGGCGACCTTGGCCCCCAGGGCTTCCGCCCGCGCCTTGGCCTCGGCCCGGGTCATGCGTTCCAGCGTGCCGGTAAAGACCACGGTCTTGCCCGCCACGGGGCTATCGACCTGCCCGCGCGGCTGGGCGGGTTCCACGCTCAGATGCGCCACAAGTCGGTCGATCGAGGCGCGCTCGGCGGGCTGGTGAAAGGCCGTTACGAGAGAGGTCGCCAGCACCTGCCCCACCCCGTCGATGGACAGAAGCTGCTCCCATTCGGGACCCTCGCCCACGGTGGCGTTTGTCATCGCCGCCTCGAACGCCTGCCATGACCGGTAGTTGCGGGCCAGAAGATCGGCGTTCACCTCGCCGACATGGCGGATGCCCAGCGCAAAGATCAGCCGGTTCAGCGGGATCACGCGCCGCGCCTCGATGGCGGCGAAAAGATTGGTGGCGGATTTCTCGCCCCAGCCCTCGCGGTTTCTCAGCTTGGGGATGTTCGCGCGGTCACGCTCGGCCAGCGTGAAGATGTCGGCGGGTTCGCGGATCGGCAGCACCTCGTCGCGATAGAACATCTCGACCTGTTTCGCCCCCAGCCCCTCGATGTCGAAGGCGTTGCGCGAGACGAAATGCTTCAGCCGTTCCACCGCCTGCGCCGGGCAGATCAGCCCGCCGGTGCAGCGGCGGACCGAATCGCCTTCTTCGCGAATCGCGTCCGAGCCGCATTCGGGGCAGATGGTCGGAAAGGCATAGGGCGCGGCGTCCGGGGGTCGCCTGGACAGGTCCACATCCGCCAGCTTGGGGATCACGTCGCCCGCGCGACAGACCTGCACCCAATCGCCCTCGCGGAAATCCTTGCCGTCGCGGATCGCCATGCCCCGGGAATCGCGCCCGGCGATGTAATCCTCGTTATGCAGCGTCGCGTTCGAGACGACGACGCCGCCCACGGTGACCGGCATCAGCCGCGCCACCGGCGACAGCGCGCCGGTGCGGCCGACCTGGATCTCGATCCGCTCCAGCCGCGTCCAGGCAAGTTCGGCGGGGAACTTGTGCGCGATGGCCCAGCGCGGCGTGGTCGAGCGAAAGCCAAGCCGGTCCTGAAGCGCGAGATCGTTGACCTTGTACACCACGCCGTCGATGTCATAGCCCAGCGTCGCGCGGCGCTGTTCGATCGCGGAATAATGCGCCGTCAGCGCGTCGGGCCCGTCGCAAAGAGCGGTCAAGGGATTGACCGGAAAGCCGAAATCCGCCAGCCGGTCAATCGCGCCCTTCTGGGTATCGGCCAGCGGCGCGCTGACCGCCCCCCAGCTATAGGCAAAGAACCGCAACGGGCGCGATGCGGTGATCGCCGGATCAAGCTGGCGCAAGGATCCGGCCGCGGCGTTGCGCGGATTGGCGAAGGTCTTCTGCCCGGCCTCGGCCTGCCGCGCATTCAGCGCCTCGAAATCGGAATGCGCCATATAGACCTCGCCCCGCACCTCGAGGATGTCAGGCGCGCCGGCCAGCGTTTCGGGGATATCGGCGAGCGTGCGGGCGTTCGCGGTGACGTTCTCGCCGGTCTCGCCATCGCCGCGGGTGGCGGCCTGCACGAGCCGGCCGCCCTCGTAGCGCAGACTGAGCGAGAGCCCGTCGATCTTGGGCTCGGCCGTATAGATCAGCGGCGCGTCGGGGGCGAGGCCCAGATAGCGGCGGATGCGAGCGTCGAACTCGGCGATCTCGTCGGGCGCAAAGGCGTTTTCCAGTGACAGCATCCGGCGTTCGTGCCGGACCTTGGCGAAACCCTCGGCGGGCGCGGCCCCCACCCGCCCCGAGGGGCTGTCCGGGCGGATCAATGCCGGAAAGCGCGCCTCGATCTCGGCATTGCGCCGTTTCAGCGCGTCATAAGCCGCATCCGAGATTTCGGGCGCGTCATGCCTATGATAGGCCGCATCGGCCCGCGCGATCTGCCGCGCCAAACGGGCGAGTTCAGCCCGCGCAGCCTTTTCGGTCAGCTTTTCGACAGGTATTTCGGCCGTCATCCGCGCCCCCA
Organism: Rhodovulum sp.; assembly: GCF_011048875.1. Classification (NCBI taxonomy): domain Bacteria; kingdom Pseudomonadati; phylum Pseudomonadota; class Alphaproteobacteria; order Rhodobacterales; family Paracoccaceae; genus Rhodovulum; species Rhodovulum sp. The sequence continues at coordinate 6,966 of NZ_DSDD01000197.1, read as the reverse complement.
TAGCTCCCCGGCCTCAGTGATAGGGGCGCCGCGGGGGGATTTCCAGCGGCCGCGTGGGCCGCGTGGCCGTCACGCGCCAAGGGCGATGGAGCGTGGCAGGTCGCGCACCGGTTCGGGATCACGCAGCACATAGCCCCGGCCCCAGACCGTCTCGATACAGGTCTCGCCGCCGGTGGCCTGGGCAAGCTTCTTGCGCAGCTTGCAGATGAAGACGTCGATGATCTTGAGTTCGGGCTCGTCCATGCCGCCATAGAGATGGTTGAGGAACATCTCCTTGGTCAGCGTCGTGCCCTTTCTCAGCGAGAGCAGTTCCAGCATCTGGTATTCCTTGCCGGTCAGATGCACGGGTTTGCCCTCGACCTCGACCGTCTTGGCGTCGAGATTCACCTCGATGCGTCCGGTGCGGATGACCGACTGGGCATGCCCCTTGGACCGGCGGATGATCGCGTGGATGCGTGCGACCAGTTCCTCGCGATGGAACGGCTTGGTCATGTAGTCGTCGGCACCGAAGCCAAATCCCTTGATCTTGTTCTCGGTATCCGCCGCGCCAGACAGAATCAGGATCGGCGTGTCGATGCGCGCAAGGCGCAACTGGCGCAGCACCTCGTGGCCGTTCATGTCCGGCAGGTTCAGATCGAGCAGGATCAGGTCGTAATCGTAGAGCTTTGCAAGATCGATGCCTTCCTCGCCAAGATCAGTCGTATAGACGTTCAGATTGGCGTGGGTTAGCATCAGTTCGATGCTTTTCGCCGTTGTCGGGTCGTCTTCCACCAGAAGCACGCGCATGGCTGAGGTCTCCGTTAAGTCGTCGAACGTTTTACAAACCCTGACGAGATTTGGTTAACTTCACCTTACCTTGAGCTTGACTCTAGCATTTACAATTTTAAGTTGTCCAGTCAATTTCGCGTCAGGGTTGTCTGAACTCCTTCAGTGCCGTGACCTTCAAACCCCTCAGCCCGTGGTCGCGCACCGCACGACGCCAGCTGTCCAACTCTTCCTGCGACAGCGAATAGCGCTCCAGCGCCTCGGTCTCTGAAATCAGCCCGGCGGCGACGGCCTTGACCACGGCGGCCTTCCGGCTGGCGACCCAGCGGCGCGTATCCACCGGCGGCAGGTCGGCCCGCGTCATGATCGTTCCATCGGGCAACGTGACGGTCCGCGGCCCGTCGATGCGTTTCAGAAACATCGGCTATCGTTCCTCTTGCGGCTGCCCCGAAACTGGCCCGCCATGTTTAAGGGGGGGTGAAGCCGGGGGTTGAGAGTATGTCGCATTTTCCTATATTCCCTGCGACTGTTCCTAGGAGTGATCCCATGCCGCTTGACAGCGCGACTCGCCCGCTGAACTCGCTGGGCTTTGCCAAGCCCGAGGCGGAAACCCGCGTGCTCGTCGCCATGTCGGGCGGTGTCGACAGTTCGGTTGTCGCCGCTCAGCTTGCCGAAGAAGGTTATGACGTGGTGGGCATCACGCTTCAGCTTTACGACCACGGCGCCGCGCTGGCGAAAAAGGGCGCGTGCTGCGCCGGGCGGGACATCCACGACGCCCGACGGGTGGCCGAGCAGGTGGGATTCCCCCATTACGTCCTGGACTATGAAAACGCCTTTCGTGAGGCCGTAATCGAGGAATTTGCGGACGCCTATCTGGCGGGCGCGACGCCCGTGCCCTGCATCCGCTGCAACGAAAGGGTCAAGTTCCGCGACCTGCTGGAAACGGCAAGGGAACTTGATGCCGACTGCATGGCGACCGGGCATTACATCCGGCGGATGGAGGGCGCGCAGGGGCCGGAACTGCACCGTGCGGCCGATCCTGCCCGCGACCAGTCCTATTTCCTGTTCTCGACGACCCGCGAGCAGCTCGATTTCCTGCGCTTCCCGCTGGGGGGCCTGCCCGACAAGGCCGCGACCCGGGCGCTGGCGGCGAAATACGGGCTGCCCGTGGCCGACAAGCCCGACAGCCAGGACATTTGTTTCGTCCCCGAGGGCAATTATGCCTCGGTCATCGAGAAGCTGCGCCCGGGCGCGGCCGAATCAGGCGAGATCGTGCATGCCGATGGCCGCGTGCTGGGGGTGCATGAGGGCGTGATCCACTACACCATCGGCCAGCGCCGGGGGCTTGGGATCGGCGGGCTGGCCGAGCCGCTTTTCGTGGTGCGGCTGGACGTGGACGCTCGGCAGGTGATCGTCGGGCCGAAAGAGATGCTGGCCACGCGGCTGGTGCATCTTGGCGAGGTGAACTGGCTGGGCGATGCGCCGATCGGGACAATGGCCGAATGGCCGGTCCTGGTGCGCGTCCGCTCGACCCGGCCGCCGCGCGAAGCAATCCTGCGGCCGGTTTCGGAGCGCGAGGCGGTGGTCGAGTTGCTGGCCCCCGAAGAAGGCGTGAGCCCGGGCCAGGCCTGTGTCTTCTACGAGACCGAGGGCACGCGCGTTCTGGGCGGTGGCTGGATCCGGGCGGGCGGCTGAGCCCTTGCCCCGGAGCCCCGCGGGATGGCAGGCGGCGGGATCGTGGGTATTTTTGCCAAGAAGAAGACCCGGGCTCAGCCAAGCCCGTCAAGGACGGCGCGGGCGGCGCGCAGGCCGGGGGCCTCGCCGCCCTGCCCAAGCCGGGTCATGGTCAGGCGCGCGGCCGCGATCTGGGCGGTGCGGGCCTCGGGATCGTCGAGAAGCCGCAGGAGCTCGGCAGCAATCGGCTCGGGCTTGCAGGCGGCGCCCAGGAATTCGGGCACGGCGCGGGTTTCGGAGACGATATTGACCAGTGTCACCGTATCGAGCCGCAGCATCCGGCCGATGATCTGCCGACTGAGCCAGTTCATGTCATAGGCGATCACCATGGGCACGCCGTTCGCGGCCAGTTCCAGCGAGACCGTGCCCGACGCGGCCAGCGCCAGGTCGGCCGCGGCGAACGCTGCGCGCTTGTCCGGGGGCGCGGCGCGGCGGGGGTCCAGCACCAGCGGCGTGCCGGGCCAGTCGCGGATCAGGTGCTGGACCGCCTCGGCGACCGGGGTGGCGGCGGGCACCACGACGCGCAGCGCCGGGTGGCGGGCCAGAACGGGGGCGAGCGCGGCTCCGAAGACCGGGGCAAGCCGCGCAACCTCGCCCCGGCGCGATCCGGGCAGGGCAAGGACAAGCTGCGCATCGGGCGCGATGCCATGAGCGGCGCGAAAGGCAGCGGCCTCTGCGGGCGTGGCGTGCGGCCGGGCGACGACCGGGTGGCCGACGAAATCGCAACGCATGCCTTCGGCCTGCATGAAGGGCGGCTCGAACGGGAAGAGCGCAAGCACCTGGTCTATCACCCGCGCCATTCGGGCCGCGCGTTTCGGCCGCCAGGCCCAGACGGTGGGAGCTACGTAATGCACGGTGCGGATGCGGCTCCCGGCTTTCACACGGGCGGCGACGCGCAGGGAAAAATCCGGGCTGTCGATCGTGATCAGCGCATCCGGTTGCAGACGCAGCACCGCGTCGGCGGATTGGGCGATCCGCCGTTTCAGCGCGAAATAGCGCGGCAGCAGCTCGGCGATGCCCATGACCGACAGCTCGTCCATCGGAAAGAGGCTGGTCAGCCCCTCTGCCTGCATCAGCGGGCCGCCGACGCCGTGGAACACGACCCCCGGCGCCAGGGACTTGAGCCCCGCCATCAGCGCCGCGCCAAGCGCATCGCCCGAAGGCTCGCCCGCGATCAGGAAGAACCGCGGCGGGCGGCTCACGGGGTCCGGACCCAGAGGAACAGCCCGGCCCGATCGGCGCGGGCGACGGTTTCGGCGGGGTCGAGCAGCAGAACGCCCCCCGCCTCGACAACGATCCCGGCAAGGCCCGCGCGGGCGGCGGCCTCGACCGTGGCGGGGCCGATGGCGGGCAGGTCCACGCGGCGATCCTGTCCCGGCTTCGGGGCCTTGCAGACCACGCCCCTGGCGCCCTTCGGATCGGGGCGGCAGGCGCCTGCGACCTCGGCCACCCAGGCCAGCATCGCGTCGGTGCCGGGCAGCGCCTCGACCGCAAGACAAAGCCCCTGCGCGACCACCGCCCCCTGCCCCACATCCGCCGCCCCCAACGCCGCAACGATCTGCGCGGCGCGGGCGGCATCGCGTTCGTCGGCCGGGGAGGGTTGCGCGTGCGTCAGCACACCGGGCGGCGGCAGCAGGTCGGGCGCCACGGCCTCGGCGCCGACCACGGCAAACCCCTCCTCCTCGAAAAGGGCGATCACCGCGCGCAGGGTCGCGTCGTCGCCCTGCGCCAGCGCCGGGACGATCCGGGGCAGAAGCTGGGCGGTACGCGGGTCGATCCGTTCGGGGTCAAGCCGCGGCCGGGTCACGGCGCCAGCCATCACCACGCGGGTCACGCCGGTTTCGTGCAGATGGTCGAACAGGAGCGCCAGCCGTTCAAGGGCGAAGCGCCTGACCGGCAGCCCGTCGGGGTTTTCCATCGCGAACCCCTCGACCTCGGCGATCAGGAAGGGTTTGCCCGAGGCTGCCAGCGCGCGGGCCAGATGGGCGGGCAGCGCGCCGCGTCCGGCGATGAGGGCGGTCGCGCCTGCCATCAGCGCGGGGTCAGGAAGGAGCGGTCGGTATCGGCCAGCACGAACTCGACCATCTCGCGGACATGGGGGCTGTCGGTTTCCGCATGGATGCGCCGGGCGCGATCCATGAACGCGCCCTCGCCCTGCGCCAGCGCCTGAAAGGCCGCGCGCAGCGCCGAGATATCCTCGCGCGCCACACCGCGGCGTTTGAGCCCGACAAGGTTCAGCCCGTCCAGCACGCCGCGCGGCCCCTGCACCAGACCATAGGGAATGACATCATTCGTCACCATCGTCACCGCGCCGATGATCGCGCCGCGGCCAACCCGCACGAATTGATGGATGCCCGACAGCCCGCCGATGATCACGTCGTCGCCAATGACGCAATGCCCCGCCAGCGCCGAGTTGTTGACCATGATGACCCGGTCGCCCACCTGCGCGTCATGGGCGACATGGGCACCCATCATGAACAGGCAATCGTCACCGACCCGGGTAATGCCGCCGCCGCCCTCGGTGCCGGTGTTCATCGTGACGCCCTCGCGGATGCGGTTGCGCGCGCCGACGATCAGGCGGGTGTCCCCGCCACGGTATTTCAGGTCCTGCGGGATGTCGCCGATATTGGCGAAGGGGAAGATCACCGTGCCCTCGCCGATCTCGGTCAGGCCGGTGACGATGGCGTGGCTCTTGACCTCGACCCCTGCCCCCAGACGCACCTTGGGCCCGATCACCGAGAACGGGCCGATGACGCAGCCCGGGCCAATCCGGGCGCCGTCTTCGACGATGGCGGACGGGTGAATGCGGGCGGTCGGGTCGATGGCCATATTCCTACTCCTGCGGCAGGTCCATCATCGCGGTGAATTCGGCCTCGGCGGCGACCTCGTCGCCCACCATCGCGACGCCCGCGAATTTCCAGACCTTCTTTCCGCTTCGCTTGACGGTGATGTGCAACTCCAGCACGTCGCCAGGCCCCACCTTGCGGCGGAACTTGGCGCAGTCGATGGCCATGAAATAGACCAGAAGCTGGCTGTCGACCTTGCCCAACGACAGGCCCGCCATGACCGCCGCGGTCTGGGCCATGGCCTCGATGATGGTCACACCCGGCATGACCGGGGTGCCGGGGAAATGTCCCTGGAAATGTGGCTCGTTGAAGGTCACGTTCTTGATGCCCACCGCGCTTTCATGGGGCACGATCCGCGTCACGCGGTCGACCAGCAGGAAAGGGTAACGATGCGGAATGACCCGCTGGATCAGCTCGATGTCGGCTTCGGTCACGACCTCGGTCGCGGGGGCACTGGTCATCTGAACATACTCCTTGCACTCGGCCCGGGCGCGCGGCCCGGCATCCGGCAGCCCTAGCAACTCCCCTTGTCCGCGGCAAGCCGGGCTACTCGGCCGATGCCTCACCGCCGGTTTCGGGGCCTGCTCCGGATGGGTCCAACGCCTCGGGCACAAGGCGGGCGTCTATTGCCGCGATGACCTCGTCGGTGATGTCAACCTGTTCGGCGGACAGGATCACCGCGTCCCGTTCCAGCACCACGACCCCGCCCCTTTCGCGCACGATCTCTGCAACCAGCGGCAGCACCTGTCGGTAGAACGCCTGCTGACCCACCTCACGGCGCTGGGCAAGGGCGCGCGCCTTGGCATCCTGCACGCGGCGGGTCTCGACCACCTTTTCGTCGAAGGCTTCGGCCATCGCGCGGAACTCTTCGGACGGCAGGGCCGCGCGACGTTCGGTCAGGTCGCGCTCTTCGGCGATCAGTTCGGCCTCGATCTGACGGTTCTCCGCAGCGAGCGCCGCGCTTGCGTCCTCAAGCGCTTCGGTCAAGGCGCGGCCGATCTGGCTGTCGACGAACAACCGCTCCTGATCCAGGGTCAGCACGGGGCTGCGCAGGAAGGGCGCCTCCTGTGCCGGGGCTGACATCGTCGCCAGAGCCGTCAGCAGGACGGCCAGAACCGCCGCGCGCGTCCCTTGCATGTGCCTAGAACCGGGTCGAGATCGTCAGGTCGAAATTCTGGGTCCGGTCATAGTCCTTCTTCTTCACTGCTTCGGAGAAGTTGAATCGCAAGGGCCCGATCGGCGTGTCCCACAAGATCGAGACACCGACCGCCGAGCGCAGGCTGAAACCGTCATCGACGCTGCCCGGATTGTCGAGACTCCAGACCGAGCCAACATCGGCAAACAGGCCGCCGGTGATCCCGTATTCCTCTGGCAGGCCCAGCGGGAACTCGGCCTCGAAGCGGGCCACCGCATACATGTTGCCGCCCAGCGCCTCGCCTCCGCGGTTTTCAGGTTGCCGCGGACCGATCCCGTTGCCTTCGAATCCGCGAATCTTGCCGTTCAGGAAATAGCGGTCAAGAAGCCGACTGTCCTTGCTGCCCAACATCGACAAAACGCCGCCCTCAAGCTCGGCCCGCAGCGTGATTTCCTCGTTCCAGACCATGGTCTGCGCCCCGACCAG
>NZ_DSDD01000285.1:0-15279 GCF_011048875.1 Rhodovulum sp. | reverse complement strand
CTCGGCTGGGCCGCCTTCCCGGCGCTGTTCGTCGGGCTCTTGCTGCAGGCGGTGTTCTTCGGCTTCGGCGGCCTGACGGTGCTGGGCGTGAATACCGTCAACATCGCGTTGCCCGCGGTGATCGTGCATTACCTTTGCCGCCGCGGAGTGACGCGCGGAACGCCGTTTGTCGCGGCGATCTGGGCGGGCTTCGGCGGGGCGCTGGCCATCGCACTGACCACGGCCCTCGTGGGGCTGTCGCTGATGCTGTCGGGCGATGCCTTCATTCCGGCGGCCAAACTGGTGTTCTTCGCCCATATCCCGGTGATGGTAGTCGAGGGTCTCCTGTCCGCCGCTGCGATCTACCTTGCCGCTCAGGTCAAGCCTGACCTTTTCGATGCGATGAAGGAAGACCCGTCATGATCCGCGCGTTGTCCATCGTCCTTTGCCTTACCCTCGCGCCACTGCCCGCCGCCGCCCACAAGGTGATCGCCTTGGCCTTTCCCAGCGGCGATGCGATCGAGGGCGAGGTCGGCTTTTCGAACGGTGACATGGCGGCAAACCTTCTGATCGAGGTGTTCGACGGCGCGGGCACCAAGCTGGGCGAGGCCATGACCGATTCGGACGGGTTCTTCACCTATATGCCCACCCAAGCCGTGCGGCACGTCTTCCGCGCCGACCTCGGCGCGGGCCATGTCGCCGAGTTCGAGATGACCGCCGAGGATGTCGCCGCGATCCTCGGGACTCCCGCGACGGGCGCCGCGCCTGCCCCCACAGAGACCGCCGCCGCGGTGCCGCTCGCCGGGCTGTCCGACGCGGACAAGGCCGCAATCGCTGCGATCATGCGTGACGAGATGCGCCCCCTTCGCCGCGAGGTGGCCGCCTGCAAAGAACATCACGACATCCAGACCGTCCTCGGCGGCATCGGCTATATCGCGGGTCTGTTCGGCCTCGGCTTCTACTTTGCCGCGCGCCGCAGGCTGGCGGGCTGAGCGCATGGGCCACATCCTGACCGCAGAGCGGCAGACCCCGAGCGACACGGGGGCCGGACAGGGCGGCGCGCTGGCACGGCTCGACCCGCGTACCCGCATCCTCGGCGCCTGCGCCTTTGCCGTGGTCACCGTTGCCTGCAGTTGGCTGCCGATCCTCGTCGCGGCCCTGCTGATGGCCGTTGGCCTGATGTTGGTTTCGCGTGTGCCGGTCGTCCCGATCCTTCGCCGTATGGCGGCAATGGACAGTTTCATCCTGGTCCTGCTGGCACTCTTGCCGTTTTCCGTGCCCGGCGACGCGATCTTCACCCTGTGGGGCTTTGCCGCCAGTTGGCAGGGCCTGGCCCTTGCCATCGAGATCCTGCTGACGGCGAATGCCGTCGTCCTTGCGCTCCTGTCACTTGTCGGCACGATGGAGCCGGTGACGCTGGGTCACGCGCTCTCGCGCCTGCGCCTGCCCGAAACGCTGGTGCATCTGTTGATGTTCACGATCCGCTATATCGAGGTGCTGCGCGCCGAATACCTGCGCCTGCGCCAGGCGATGAAGATGCGCGGGTTCCGCCCGTCCACCACCTGGCACAGCTATCGCAGCTTTGGCTATCTTGTGGGCATGATGCTGGTCCGCGCGATCGAACGGTCCGAGCGCGTGCTGGGCGCGATGAAATGCCGGGGTTTCTCCGGGCAAATCCCGCTGCTGGAAACGCTTGCCTACGGGCGCTCTGATGTCCTTTTCGCGGCGGTGTCGGGCGCAGCTCTGCTGGCGCTTTTCGCCGCCGAAATCGCCCATGCCGCTATTTGAGCTCGGTGACATCCGGTTCGGCTATCCCGGCCATCCGCCCGTGCTGCGGGGCGCCAGCCTTGCCCTGCACGAGGGGCAGCGGCTGTCGATCACCGGGCCCAACGGCGCGGGCAAGTCGACCCTCCTGCGGATCATGGTCGGGCTCTTGCGGCCCGATGCGGGGCGGGTTCTGGCGTTCGGCAAGCCCCGGCGGGAAGAGGCCGACTTTCACGAAGTCCGCCGCCGGGCCGGGATGGTGTTCCAGGACCCCGACGATCAGCTTTTCTGCCCGACCGTCGCCGAGGACATCGCCTTCGGCCCCCTGAACCTTGGCAAGAGCCGCGCCGAGGCCGTCGCGATCGTCGACCGGACGTTGGAGCGGCTCGACCTGATGCATTTGCGCGACCGGATCACCTACAAGCTGTCGGGCGGAGAGAAACGTCTGGTGACGCTCGCCACCGTGCTGGCGATGGAGCCCGAGGTGCTGCTGCTGGACGAGCCAACGAATGCGCTGGACGAAGCGAACGAGGCACGGCTGGTGGAAATCCTGCAATCCCTGCCGCAGCCCATGGTTCTGGTCAGCCACGACGCACGGTTCCGCGCGAAGATCGCGCCCGAAAGCCTGCGGCTCGCCGATGGCGTGCTGGTCCCCGACCCGGCGCCATGAGAGCCACCGGGCCGCGCGGTCAGCCCCCCGATGCCCGGCGCAGCAGATAGATATCCATGATCCAGCCATGCCGCGTCCTTGCCTCGGCGCGCGTCTCGACGATCTGGGGGCCGGCCTCAGCCAGCGGCCCCGACACCGTGGCTTCCTCAGCCATCCCCAGATAGGCACCCCACCAGATCGTGACGCCTTCGGGGTCGAGTGTTTGAAACGCGCAGCCGCCGTCCAACATCACCACCAGCGTATCGGCGCAATCAGGCCAACCCTCTTCCCGCAGCCGCCGCCCGGTGGTGACAAGGAACGGCGCGCCGATCTCGTTCAGCGGAATGGCATGGGCGGCGCAAAGCGCCTGCAAAGCCGTAATTCCGGGCACGACCGTGATCTGCGGCGGCGGGCTCAGGCGGGCGGCAATCCGAAGCGAGCTGTCGTAAAGCGCGGGGTCCCCCCAGACCAGCAGGGCCACCCGCTGCGCCTGCCGCCCCGCCGCCGTGACCCACGCGCATGCGATGGCGTCGTGCCACGCCTCCACACCGGCCAGATAGTCGCCCCCGGCGTCGCGTTTGGGCAGGTCGAATTCCACGATCCGGGCGTCGTCGCTGCCCAGAACCCGGGCGCAGATATCGCGCCGGAGGTCCGCGAGGTCGGCCTTCTCCGCCCCCTTGCGCGGCACGAGGATCAGGTCGGCCGACCGGATCGCCTTCGCCCCTTGCTGGGTCAGGTGATCGGGATTACCGGTGCCGATACCGATCAGGACCAGTTCACGCATCGGCGGCCTCTTCGGCAAGAGGGCCGTAGAGGATCAGCGCGGGCGCGGGCGATGTGGCTTCGGCCAGCGCTTCTGCCAGCCCCCCGACGGTGCCGAGCGTCAGGCGCTGCGCCTCGGTCGTGACGCCCTCGGCCAGCAGCGCGGGCGTCTCCCTCAGCAACCCCCGCGCGACCAGCGCCCCGGCAAGCGCCGGGAAGGTCCGCCGACCCATGTAGACGACAGTGGTGGCATGGGGATCGGCCAGCGCGTCCAGGTCGATATTGTCGGGCAGCTGCCCGGTCACGTCATGGCCGGTGACGAACTGCACCCGCCGTGCGGTCAGCCGCCGCGTCAGGGGAATACCCGCCGCCGCAGCGGCGGCGCAGGCGGATGTCACGCCGGGCACGATTTCATACCCCATGCCTGCTGCGCGCAGCGCCATAATCTCTTCCTCCAGCCGCCCGAACAGCCCGGCATCGCCGGATTTCAGCCGCACCACCCGGGCGCCGGTGGCCGCGTAATCCACCAGCAACCGGCTGACGTGATCCTGTTTCGGTGAGACGCGCCCGGCGCGCTTGCCCACACCCACCAGATCGGCACCGGCCCGTGCATGTGACAGGATCGGCCCCGCGGACAGATCGTCGAACAGCACCGCGTCGGCGTGCTTCAGCCGGTCGACCGCCTTCAGGGTCAGGAGTTCGGGATCGCCCGGGCCGGAACTGACGAAACTGACGAAACCACTCACGCCGCGCCCTCCGTGATGAGGTGAAAGAAACTGCCGGTGACATGCCCCCGCACCGACCCGGTTTCGGGCATGGGGTTGCCGCCCGCATCGGTAACGCGGGCGAGCGGCGCATCGGGCTGCTCAAGGATCGTCGAATAGTGGAACTCGTGCCCGTAGAGCATCGCGCCTGCCCCTTGGCCCGGCATGGCGGCTTCCAGCACCGCGCGGCGATAGCCAAGATGCAGGCGACGCTGCGCATAGCTGGTCACCAGCCCCAGGAGCCCCGCCATTGCATGCCGCTCTCCGTCCGAATCGACCAAACCCGCGCCCAGCATCATGTAGCCGCCGCATTCTCCATGCACGGGCCGGCTTTCGGCATGGCGCCGCAACCCATCCAGGAAAGTGCCTGAGGCAGCCAGCCTACCCGCATGCAATTCCGGATAGCCGCCCGGCAGCCAGACCAGATCGGCCTCCGGGGGGGGCTCGTCGGCCAGCGGCGAGAACGGCAGGATTTCCGCGCCCGCCCGCTTCCAGCCCTCCAGCAGATGCGGATAAATGAAGGAAAACGCCACATCCCGGGCCAGCGCGATTCGCTGGGCGGGCGGATTCGGCCAGCGGCCGGGCGGCCGGTTCGGACCGGCGCGCGCCGCCGCGCGCAGCGCGCCAAGGTCGGCATGGTCCCGCAGGAACGCCCCCAGACGGCCGATCACCGCGTCGATATCGCCGTGCTCCTCGGCCTGCACGAGGCCCAGATGCCGCTCGGGCAATTTCAGGTCGCTGCGCCGGGGAAGGGCGCCGAAAACGGTGATTCCGAGCCGCGCCATCTCCTCGCGGATCATCATCTCGTGCCGGGCGCCTGCCACCCGGTTCAGGATCACACCGGCCAGGGGCGCAGCGTCGGGGTGGCGGGCAAATCCCAGTGCCGTGGCCGCCGCCGATTGCGCCTGCCCCGAGACGTCGAGTATCAGCACCACCGGCCAGCCGAAGGCGCGCGCGATCTCGGCGCTCGACCCGCGCCCCGAGACACCAGGCGCCGAGGTCCCGTCGAACAGGCCCATCGACCCTTCCGACAGGACGAAGTCCGCCCCTTGTGTCCGGGATGCGATGGCCCCGAGCAAGTCCTCATCCATCGCCCACGTGTCGAGATTGAACGAGTCGCGCCCCGCCGCGATGCGGTGAAAGGCGGGGTCGATGTAGTCGGGCCCGTTCTTGAAGGGCTGCACCGTCAGCCCCCCGTCGCGGAACGCGCGCAAAAGGCCCAGTGTCACGGTCGTCTTGCCCGACCCCGAGGCCGGGGCGGCGATGACAAGGCCCGGAGGATTAGCCGCCATGTCGCCTTCCTTCGGCCCGTTGCGGCCGAAAACGGCGGTCGTAGTCGGGCGCATAGAGACAGCTTTCGGCGAAGCCCTCGGCCCCCAGCGCCGGGCCGACAAGGATCAGCGCCGTGCGTTCGATCCCCTCGGGCAGCGCGGCCTCGATGGTGTCAAGCGTCGCGCGGGTAATGCTCTGGTCCGGCCAGCTGGCGCGGAACACCACCGCAACGGGGCACGCGCCACCGTAATGGGGGGTCAGGTCGGCCACCACGCGCGAGAGGTTGTGGATCGACAGGTGAATGGCAAGCGTCGCGCCGGTGACGGCGAAATTGGCAAGGCTCTCGCCCTCGGGCATCGACGAGGCACGGCCCGGCGTGCGGGTCAGCACCACCGATTGCGCAACGCCCGGCAGCGTCAACTCGGCCCCCAGCGCCGCCGCCGCTGCCGCGAACGAGGGAACGCCGGGGGTCACACTGACCGGAATCCCCTCGGCCTTCAGCCGCCGGATCTGCTCGCCCATCGCCGACCAGACCGACAGATCGCCCGAATGCAGCCGCGCGACGTCAAGCCCCGCCTCATGCGCGGCACGGCATTCGGCGATGATCGCGTCCAGATCCAGCGGTGCGGTGTTCACGATCCGCGCATCGGGCGGGCAGTGGGCCAGGATCGCCCGAGGCACCAGCGACCCGGCATAGAGGCAGACCGGACAGGCCGCGATCAGGTCGCGTCCGCGCAGGGTCAGCAGGTCGGGGGCGCCGGGGCCCGCGCCGATGAAATGGACGGTCATGGGGTATCTCCGGTTGCGATGGCGCAGGTGGCCATTCGGTCGTTTGAAACGGCGCGCGGGCCTGTGAGCTGCGCCGAGGGTCCGGCGGCAGCGAGTGCGGCGGCCTCGGCGACAGACCCTGTACCGCGAAGCGCGCGCACGCGGGGCGCCTCGGTCAGGGTGGCCGGGGCGGCGAGGTCGCTGGACGAGACCGCCCGGACCGGCAGGCCCAGCCGCGCCGCCAAATCGGCGAGGCAGGACGCACCGGCCTTGTCCCTTGGGGCGGCGAGCGCGGTCAAACCACCGCACCCGCCGGCCCGCGCCAGCGCATCGGACAGGCTTTCAAGGGACGCGCCCTTGCGGAAACCGAACCCCGCCACCCTCATCGCACGACACTCCACTGCATCACCGGATAGGCAGTACGCCAGCCGCGCCTTGTGCCCAGCGGCTGCGCCTCGGCCAGTTCCACGCGCAGCAGGTTGCCGCCCTGCGCGGCCTGCCACGCGACCAGCAGCGCTTCGGACTCAAGCGTCACCGCGTTTGCCACGACCCGTGTACCGGACCCGAGCCGCGCCCACAGGTCCGACAACAGCGCCTCGGACAGCCCACCGCCGATGAACACGGCCTGCGGTGGGGCAAGACCGTCCAGCACCTCGGGCGCACGGCCCTCGACCACACGCAGCCGGTCCGCCCCCAGCGCTGCGGCATTCGTGCGGATGCGATCGGCGCGGGCGGGATCCGCTTCGACGGCAGTCGCGTGCATCGACGGGTGACAGGCGAGCCATTCGATCGAGATCGAGCCCGATCCCGCGCCGATATCCCACAGGTGTTCAACCGGCCGGGGCGCAAGCGCGGACAGGGTCAGTGCGCGCAGCGGCCGCTTGGTGATCTGGCCATCATGGTCGAACAGGCCATCCGGCCAGCCGCTTGCCGCAGGGATCACCTCGCCTGCGCCACCGATCTTCAACCCGACGCAGACCGGGTGGTGAACGTCCGTGAGATCGTATTCCGCGGCCGTGGTCCCCCGCACCCGCTGACGGGGACCGCCGAGCGCCTCCATCACCCAGAGCGTGCTCTCGCCAAAGTCCAGCCCGGTCAGCCAGGCCGCAAGATCGCGCACCGCCGACCCGTCACGCAGCAGCACCAGCGCCTGCGCGCCAGGCGCCAGATGCGGGCGCAACTGCGCGAAGGGTGCGGCGTGCAGGCCGAGGCAGGACGTCCGCTCCAGCGGCCAGCCAAGGCGCGCCGCGGCAAGCGAGAAAACCGAGGGGGCCGGGAAGGCGCGCCATTCGCCGGGCGCGAAGTCCCGCGCGATCACCGAGCCCGCGCCGAACCAGAACGGATCGCCCGAGGCCAGCACCGCGACGCGCCTGCCGCGCAGACCCTGAAGGATCGGCAAACCGTCGGCGAAAGGCACGGGCCATTCGATGCGTTCGGCCTTCAGATCGGGAAGCAGGCCCAGATGCCGCGGCGGCCCCATCACGATTTCGGCCGCCTCCAGCACGGCACGGCTTGCGGGCGGCAGCCCGTCCGGGCCATCCTCGCCCAACCCCACGATGCTCAGCCAAGGAGCCTCAGCCATGCGCCCCAATCTCCTGATCCTTGGTGGCACCACCGAGGCGACCGCGCTGGCGCAGGCTGTGGCCGCGCAGGGCATCGACGCCACCTTGTCCTTCGCGGGCCGGGTGGAGCGACCCAGGCCGCAGCCGGTCCCGGTGCGGATCGGCGGGTTCGGCGGCGCCGACGGGCTGGCCTCTTTCCTGACGTCGCAGCGCATCACCCATGTGGTCGATGCAACGCATCCCTTCGCCGCACAGATGAGCCGCAACGCCGTCACCGCCTGCGCGGCAAGGGGCGTTCCTCTGGTCGCGCTGACCCGGCCGCCCTGGACGCCCCAGCCCGGCGACCGCTGGCGCCATGTGCCCGACATCGCGGGCGCGGTCGCCGCGCTGGCGGGGCCGCCCCGGCGCGTGATGCTGGCGGTAGGGCGGATGCATCTGGACGCCTTTGTCGCACAGCCACAGCATTTCTACCTGCTGCGCCTCGTCGACCCGCCCGCCAGCCCGCCGCCCCTGCCGCATCATCATGTGATCGTCTCGCGCGGGCCGTTCACAGAGGCGGACGACTGCGCGTTGATGCAGCAGCACCGGATCGAAATCGTGGTGTCCAAAAACGCCGGCGGCACCGGGGCGCGAGCGAAGATCGCCGCAGCGCGCGGGCTGGGCCTGCCCGTGCTGATGATCGACCGCCCGGCGCTGCCTGCAAGGCATGAAGTATCGACCCCAGCCGAGGTTCTGGATTGGCTCGCTCATTCCGGCGCGGACCTCGGGGTATAGACGATGGGCGCGCCGTTGCGCGCGATGATCTGCGTCAGCGACGAGCCGACCAGAACGACCGTGCGCATGTCGGCCATCTCGGGGCGGGCCTCGGTCAGCGGCACCACCCGGAGCGCTTCCTCGGGTGTCGAAACTGCACGGGCAAAGACCACTGGCCGGGCGTCGCCGCAGGCGTCCCGCAGCACGTCCAGCGCGCGGGCGAACCCCTCGGGGCGGGCCTTCGAGCGGGGGTTGTAGAAGGCCATCGCAAAATCCGCCTCGATCGCCAGGCGCAGGCGTTTCTCGACCAGCGCCCAGGGCTTGAGGTTGTCGCTGAGGTTGATCGCGCAGAAATCATGCCCCAGGGGCGCCCCCGCCCGCGCGGCGGCGGCCAGCATCGCGGTGATGCCCGGCAGGACGCGGATGTCCAGATCGCGCCAGTGCGGCGGCCCCGCCTCCACTGCCTCGAACACGGCCGAGGCCATGGCGAACACCCCTGGATCGCCAGAGGACACGACCACGACCCGACGCCCTGCCGCCGCCATCCCCAGCGCATGGGCTGCGCGGTCGAGTTCCTCGCGATTGTCGGACGCATGCAGCGTCAGCCCCTCGCGCGGGGCAACGCGCGCGACATAGGGGATATAGCCTACCACGTCGGTCGCCTCGGCCAGCGCCGCCGTCACCTCGGGCGTCACCAGCGCGTCGTCCCCGGGCCCCAGCCCGGCGATGGCCAGTCCCCCGCTCATGGCCGCCTTCCCTGGCCGTGGACCAGCGCGATGGAGAAGTAGGGTGCGGTCTCGCCCGGGTAGTCATCCAGCCGCGTCACCTTCTGCCCGGGCATCGCGGCGCGTTCGACCAGCCAGGCCTCCCCGGCGCGGCCCGCCCGTGCCAGCGCGCGGCGCAGCTTGGGCAGGTGGCGGCCGATCTTCATCACCACCACGGCATCCGCACCCGCGATTCCCCTGACCAGCGCATCCTCCGGCAGGGTTCCGGGCAACACGGTCAGGATGTCGTCACCCCAGGTGATCGGCGCGCCCGTCGCCGTCCAGGCGGCCGACATGCCGGTGATGCCCGGCACGACCTCGACCGGCACGACGCCCGTCAGCCGTGTGTAGAGATGCATGAAAGAGCCGTAGAAGAACGGATCGCCCTCGCAGAGCACGACCACATTTTCGCCTGCCTCGGCCAGCGTGCGCAGCCGGGCGCAGCACTCGGTGTAGAAGGCCGCGAGAACCTCGTTGTAGCGGGGGTCGTCGAACGGGATCTCCGTCGTCACGGGGTATTCCATCGGATGCTCGGTCGCGCCCGCGGGGATCAGCCCCTCAACGATGGCGCGGGCCTGCCCATTGCAACCGGCCTTGCGGAAATAGGCGACATGGGTCGCGCCACGCAGCAGGCGGTCGGCGCGCACGCACATAAGGTCGGCAGCACCCGGGCCGAGGCCCAGGCCATAAACGGTGCCCAGCCTCATTCCGCGCGGCTCGCGATGGCGTTGATGGCGGCGACCGTGATCGCGCTGCCGCCCAGCCGGCCCTCGACGATGCAGCAGGGCACGGGCTGTGCCTGCCAAAGCGCCTCTTTCGATTCCGCCGCGCCGACGAAGCCGACCGGGCAACCGATGATCGCGGCGGGACGCGGGCAGGAAGGATCCTCCAGCATATTCAGAAGATGAAAGAGCGCGGTCGGCGCGTTGCCGATGGCGACCAGCGCGCCCGCAAGGTGCGGCCGCCAGAGCTCCAGCGCAGCGGCCGAGCGCGTGTTGCCCATCGCCGCGGCGCGCTCGGCTATGCCGTTTGCCTGCAAGGTGCAGATCACGGCGTTTCCAGCGGGCAGGCGCGTGCGGGTCACGCCCTCAGACACCATGCGCGCGTCGCACAGGATCGGCGCGCCGCCCTCAAGTGCCGCCCGGGCCGTCGCCACGAACCCCGGCGAAAACCGGATATGCGGGGCCAGGCCCACCATGCCCGCGGCATGGATCATCCGCACCGCGATGGGTTCTTCCTCGGCGTCGAAATGCGCCAGGTTGGCTTCGGCGCGGATCATCGCGAAGGACTGGGCGTAGATCGCGGCCCCGTCGGTTTCATAATCATAAGGCATCGCTGGTCTCCGGATGCAGTGCGGCGGCGATGGAATTGCGGCGCGTGTGCCAAAGCCCCGCGCGATCGAGCGCCGCGAACCGCTCGCGCATCGCCGCAAGCGCCTGGGGGTTGGCCTCTGCCATGAAGGCGGTCAGGTCGTCGTCGCCAAGCGTCGCCGCATAGTAGAGGTCGAAAAGATGCGGCCGCACCGCGCCCGCGAGGTGGGCAAAGGCCGCAAGGTGGTCGAGCGTGGCCGCTATCTCGGCGGCGCCGCGAAAGCCGTGGCGGCGCATCCCCGCCAGCCACGCCGGGTTGGCGGCGCGGGCGCGCACCACGCGGGCGACCTCTTCGGACAGGGTCCGGGTGCGGGGACGATCAGGGTCGGTATTATCCAGGTGGTACAGCGCGGCCTTGCCGCCCGTGACAGCCTGCGCCGCGGCGAAGCCCGCCTCGTGCGCAGCATAATCGGCGGCCAGCAGGATATCGGTTTCGGGCAGGTCCTGGGCGTGCACGAACCCATCCGCCCGCTCGACGCGAGCTTTCAGACCCGCCTCGTCGCGGCGGCTCTCCGCGCCATCCAGCGCCCAGGCGCTGGCCGCGAGCCAAGCCTCGCCCGCGGCGAGACGGGCCTCGTCGGAATACTCCTCGACTGCAAGCCCCATGCCCAGCCCGTAGCTGCCCGGCGCGGGCCCATAGACACGCGCGCCCACATCGCGCCCGGCATAGGGATTCCAGTCGGGCGCCTCGTCGCGGGCGGCGAGCGCCCGGATCGCCTGTTGGAACAACGCCGACAACGTGGGAAAGACATCACGGAACAGGCCAGAGACCCGGAGCGTCACGTCAAGCCGCGGCCGGTCGAGCATGGCGATGGGAAGCACCTCGACGCCGGACACTCTTTCGGTGCCTTCGTCCCAGACGGGTGTCACGCCCAGCAGGTGCAACGCCATGGCGAAATCCTCGCCCGCGGTGCGCATCGTGGCCGACCCCCACAGGTCGACGACCAGCCCGCGCGGCCAATCGCCGTGGTCCTGCAGGTGGCGGCGCACAAGGTCCTCGGCGAGTTTCACGCCCTGCGCATGCGCCGACCGCGTCGGCACCGCGCGCGGATCGGTGGTGAAAAGGTTGCGCCCGGTGGGCAGAACATCGCGCCGCCCGCGATAGGGCGACCCGGACGGGCCCGGCGCGATCTGTCCGCCCGCGAAGGCCGTCAGCAGCGCTTTTCGTTCCGCGGCGATGGAAGGGCCGGTGTCAAAGCTGCCGGGCGTGGCCGCGGTGCGGCCGAAGACATGCAGCCCGTCGCCGAACTGGCTGTCCTTCACGTCGCAGACGAACCGGTCGATCCGGGTGATCGCCTCCGCCGGGCAGGCGGCGGCCTCGAGGCCCAGATCCTCTTCGATGCCAAGGGCCTGCGCCTCGGTCCGGATTTCCTTTTGCAGCCGCGCGCGGCGCTTTGGGTCCAGCCCATCGGCGTTCGAGAACTCGTCGAGCAGCGCTTCGAGCCGGGCAAAGCGGTCTGGCGTGCCGCTTTTCCGCAAGGGCGGGGGGATATGCCCGATGGTGACGGCGGCGATCCGGCGCTTGGCCTGTGCGGCCTCGCCGGGGTCGTTGACGATGAAGGGATAGATTACCGGCAGCGTCGCGATCAGCGCCTCGGGCCAGCAAGCCGCCGACAGCGCCACCGCCTTACCCGGCAGCCATTCCAGCGTGCCATGCGCCCCCATGTGGATCACCGCGTCGCAGCGTATGGCCTCGCGCAGCCAGAGATAGAAGGCGACATAGGCGTGGCGCGGGGTGCGGTGGACGTCGTGGTAGTCGTCGTCGCGCATCACCGGATCACCGCGCTCGGGTTGCAAAGCCACCAGCGCCGTACCGCGCCGGGTGGCGGCGAAGTGAAAGGCACCGTCCCGCACGGCAGGGTCGGCCTCGGGTGGGCCCCAGGCCGCGTCCAGCGCCTTCCGCAGGGTTTCGGGCAGGCGGGCGAGTGCCGCGCGATAGGCGTCGAGCGGCCAGGCCTGCGTCTCCTGCGCCAGCGCATCGCACAGGGGCGGACCGGGTGCGATGGGAACGCCCTCGGCGCCAAGATCCTCCAGCACCGCCTCGGCCGAGGCCAGCGCATCGAGCCCGACCGCATGGGCCATTTGCCAAGTTTTGCCCGGGTAGGTGGACAGCACGATGGCGGGGCGCTTTTCGGACGCCGGACGCCGGGTCAGCCCGATCCAGGCCAGCACCCGGTCGGCGATCGCGGCGATCCGGTCGGGATGCGCACGATGGGCATGGCGAGCGAATTGCAGATGCGGGTCGCGGGCGGCCGGTTCCTTGAAGGACGCGACGCCCGCGAAGATGCGGCCATCCACCTCGGGCAGCACGACATGCATGGCCAAATCGGCAGGCGACAGCCCGCGCTCGGCCTCACTCCAGGCCCGTTCGGTCGAGGTCGCCAGCGCGGCCTGGAACACCGGAACGCCGCCCGCATCCAGCGGCGAGGCGCCGTCCTCGCCCTTGCCCGAAAAGGCCGTGGCGTTGACGATGGCCGAGGGGCGCAGATGGCCGATCTGGCGGGCCAGCCAACGCGCGGCCTCGGGCGCCTTGAGAGAGGGCACGAAGAGCGCCTTGACATCGCAACCGCGCGACCGGAAGGCGTCGAACAGCGCCGCGATGGGATCAAGGTCGGCTGCCGTCACATAGGCGCGGTAGAAGGTCAGCACGACGCGCGGGCGGCCGGTTTCGGGCCCAAGGTCCGCCAGCGGACAGCACACGCCCTGCTCGGGGGTCCAGGCGCCGACCTGCGGCACCGCCTTGGCCCCCATCACCGGCGCGGCATACAGCCCCGCGGCCAGCGCCATCTGCGCCAGCGCCGCCTGCGCGGCCACCGCGCCGCCTGCATCGCAAAGTTGCGAAAGCCGCCGCAGCGTGGATAACGGCAGGGTCGAGACCTCGTCGAGCCGCCCATCGGGACGGCCGTCGGCCGGCAGCACGGCCAGCGCGATGCCCCTTGCCTGCGCCAGCGCCTGCACCTGTTGCAGCCCGTAGTCCCAATAGGAGCGCCCGCCGATCAGGCGGACCAGGATACCCTTGGCGCCCGAAAGCGTGCGCTCGACATAGGTGTCGACCGACAGCGGATGCCGCAGCGCGGCGAGATTGGCCAGCCGCAGCGTGGGCATCCCCCCTTCGGCCCCGCCGCCCCGGTGCCAGCCCGCCGCGAAAGCCCCAAGATCGCTGTCCGAGAACGAGAGCACCACCAGATCGGCGGGGTCCTGCCCCAGATCGGTCGGCGTCTCGGTCTCTTCCAGACCGTGGCTTTCGCGGAAGACGACGTGCATGGCCTGTCAGCCCGCCAGAGCCGCGCGGATCGCGCCCGCGTCGATATCGTCATGCTCGGCGATCACCACCAGGCGCGTGCTGCGCGGCTCGTCCGCGCCCCAGGGCCGATCATACTGGTGGCGCACCCGCGTGCCCACCGCCTGCACCAGCAGGCGCATCGGCTTGCCCGCGACGGCGGCATGGCCCTTGACGCGCAGGATGTTCTGCTTGCGGGCAAGCGCCTCGATGCGGCCGGCCAGGATCGCCGGGTCGGCCTGTTCGGGCAGGTCCACAACGATGCTTTCGAAATCCTCGTGGTCGTGGTCGTCTGCGCCGTCATGGTGGCTGGGCCGGGCATTCAGATCGTCCTCGGCCGCGGCCTCAAGCCCCAGGATCACGCGCGGGTCCACGACGCCTTCGGCCACCTCGACGATCGGCAGGCGGCGTGGCGCCTCGGCCTCGATCACCGCGCGGGCGGTGGCCACGCCCTCGGGGCCCGCCAGATCGGGCTTGGTCAGCAGCACGATATCGGCACACGAGATCTGGTCCTCGAACACCTCGGACAGCGGCGTTTCGTGGTCGATGCTGTCATCGGCGGCTCGCTGGGCATCGACCGCGGCCACGTTCGGCGCAAACCGGCCCGCCGCCACGGCCTCGGCATCGGCCACGGCAATCACCCCGTCGACGGTAATGCGCGAGCGGATGTCGGGCCAGTCGAAAGCCTTGAGCAGCGGCTTGGGCAGTGCCAGACCGCTGGTTTCGATCAGGATGTGGTCAGGGCGCGGGTCCATCGCCATCAGCGCCTCGATGGTAGGGATGAAATCGTCGGCCACGGTGCAGCAGATGCATCCGTTGGCCAGTTCCACGATGTTCTCGGCCGGGCAATCGGGGATCGCGCAGGATTTCAGGATTTCTCCATCGACGCCCACATCGCCGAACTCGTTGACGACGACGGCCAGGCGCTTGCCGCCCGCGGTTTGCATCAGGTGTCGGATCAGCGTCGTCTTGCCCGAGCCGAGAAAGCCGGTGATCACGGTGACGGGCAGCTTGGCAAGGTCGGTCATTCGGGGGCCTCCAGAGGGGGAATGCGGGCGATGCAGTTCTTGCGGAAATGGTCGGGGCGAGCGCGCCAGGGCACCAGCCCGTCCGGCGCATCGCGGTATTTCGTGGCACCGTCGACGATCACGGGCGCATCGGTCGACGCGTCGAGATTGCCATAGACATAAGTCCAGCGACCGGGGCCACGCAGCGCGATGGTCACGCCCGCCGTGCAGTTCGACAGGCACTCGACCGGTATCAGGCGGATATCGGCGGGCAGGTTCTGGCCGGCAAGCGCATCGTGCAGCCGTGCGCCGGGCAGCACGTCCGCATCACCGGCCGGCTGACCCCGCCGGCATTTCACGCAAACCAGAATTTCAACCGCGCCTTCGGATGCGCCGCTCATCCGGGCACCGGACCGCGGCGGGGATTGGAAAGAACCAGCATTTTTAACCCCGTAGCGCAGGGGACAAGGGCAGATGGCGGGTAGAGCCGAAGCCGGACCCGACACCGGAACACCCCGTCCGGTTACGTCGTCTTGCGCTGGCAGGTCTCCCGGCTTGCGGATGTCAGGCCCTTTGGTCTGGCGG
>NZ_DSDD01000082.1:0-15599 GCF_011048875.1 Rhodovulum sp. | reverse complement strand
TGACGCCAGCGATACGTGCCAAACGTATGTTCCTTCGGTTGCGGTTCCGTAATCCCGGAACCTTTTTTCACAACTGAGGCCCGAAAGCATCCTGCCTTCGGGCCGCTCTGCCCGTTGCCGCCGTGGCGCACGCCTTGTGCGACAAAAGGTCGATTCATGATCGAGACGCCGTGCCTAGGGCGAATCCCGTTTCTCGTCAAGGGGGAGTATCACGCCTTGTCAAGCACCGCCTTGATCTCGGCCGACACGGCGTCGATCTCGCCCAGCCCGTCGACGACGGAAAGCTGACCCTTGGCGTGGTAATAGCCGATCAGCGGCGAGGTCTTCTTGTAATATTCCATCAGCCGCTGGCGCAGGCTGTCGGCATTGTCGTCGGCGCGGCGGGTGAACTCGGTCGCGCCGCATTTGACGCATCTGCCATCGGCCGGAATCGGGCGGCTGATGTCGTTATAGACCTCGCCGCAGTTCGCGCAGGTCGAGCGCGCGGTGATCCGCGCCACCAGCGCCTCGTCATCGACGCGCATCTCGATCACGGCATCGAGCCGCTGGCCCATGTTGTCGAGCAGGGCGCCCAGCGCATCGGCCTGGGCCAGCGTGCGGGGGAAGCCGTCGAAGATGAACCCGCCGCCGCCCGAGGCGAGCTTTTCGGCGATCAGGCCGATCACGATCTCGTCGGTCACCAGTTCGCCGCGATCCATGACCGCCGCCACCCTTTTCCCCATCTCGGTGCCCGAGCTGCGCGCCTCGCGCAGCATGTCGCCGGTGGAAAGCTGGGTCATGCCCCGTTCCTCCACGAGCCGGCGGGCTTGCGTGCCCTTCCCGGCCCCCGGGGGGCCCAACAGGATGATGTTCATCTGCGCGCTGTCCCTTTTCTTGCGCCTTTGCGCTTGCGTCTGAGTTGCGATTTCTCGATCAGGCCCTCGTACTGGTGCGCCAGAAGATGGGACTGGACCTGCTGGATCGTGTCCATCGTCACCGAGACGACGATCAGGACCGATGTGCCGCCGAAATAGAACGGGATGGCAAGCTGGGCGCGCAACACCTCGGGCAGCATGCAGACCAGCGCCAGATAGCCCGAGCCGAGCACCAGGATGCGGGTCACGACATAGTCGAGATATTCCTGCGTGCGCTTGCCCGGCCGGATCCCCGGAACGAAGCCGTTCTGGTTCTTGAGATTCTCGGCCACGTCCTCGGTCTTGAAGGCCACGTTCAACGTGTAGAAATAGGTGAAGAAGATGATCATGCCCGAGAAGAAGGCGAGGTAGAGAGGCTGGCCGGGACCGAAATAGGCCAGCAGCGCCGTCATCACCGGCCCTGCCTGGTTGTGCGAGAAGGTCGCCACCGTCGTCGGCAGCAGCAGCAGCGACGAGGCGAAGATCGCCGGGATCACGCCCGCCGGGTTCACCTTGACCGGCAGGTGCGAGGAGCCGCCGTCATAGACCTTCATCCCCACCTGGCGGCGCGGATACTGGATGTGGATCTTTCGCAAGGCCCGTTCCATGAACACCACGAAGGCGATCGTGACCACGACCATCACGATCACGCCGATGATGACCGCGGGCGAGAGCGCGCCGGAGCGGCCCTGGCTGAAGAACTGCGCAAGAGCGGCGGGGATTTCCGCGATGATGCCGACGAAGATGATCAGCGAGATGCCGTTACCGACGCCGCGCGCGGTGATCTGTTCGCCCAGCCACATCAGGAACATGGTGCCGCCGACCAGCGTGATGACCGTGCCCGCGCGGAAGAACCAGCCCGGATCGGAGGCAAGCCCCCCGGCCTCGAGGCTGACGGCAAGGCCATAGGCCTGGAAGGTCGCGAGGAACACCGTGCCGTAGCGGGTATACTGGTTCAGCTTCTTGCGGCCCTGCTCGCCCTCTTTCTTGAGCTGTTCGAGCTGGGGCACCATCGCGGCCAGAAGCTGCACGATGATCGAGGCCGAGATATAGGGCATGATGCCGAGGGCGAAGATGCCCATCCGCCCCAGCGCGCCGCCGGTGAACATCGACAGGATGCCCCCCAGACCGGCCGCGGCCTGGTCCATGAAGTTGCGCAACTCGACCCCGTCGATGCCGGGCACCGGGATATAGGTGCCCAGGCGATAGACGATCAGAAGACCGAGGGTGTAGAAGATGCGCTGGCGCAGCTCGGTGGCCTTGCCGAAGGCCCCCCAGCTCATGTTCGCGGCCATTTGCTCTGCTGCAGATGCCATGCTGAGCCTCTGTTCAAGGACAAAGCCGCCGAAACCGTCTTCCGGCTCCGGCGGCGCAATGGAAAACTAGGTCAGGATGTAATCGGCCCGGAGCCCGCGAACAACCACTTATTCGGTCGCCTCGGCCGGGGCGGAGGTCCTGAGCGTGCCGCCGGCCTTTTCGACGGCCTCGACAGCCGCGCGCGAGGCGCCGGTCACGTCGAGCGTCAGCTTGCCGGTCACCTCGCCCTTGGCGAGCACGCGGACGCCGTCAAGCTTGCGGCGCACCAGACCCGAAGCCACCAGCGCATCCTCGGTGATGGGCGCGGTGCCGTCGAGCTTGCCCGCATCGACGAATTTCTGGATCAGGCCGAGATTGACCACCGCATAGGACTTGCGGTTCGGCTTGGTGAAGCCGCGCTTGGGCAGGCGCTGGTAGAGCGGCATCTGGCCGCCCTCGAAGGCGTTGATCGAGACGCCCGAGCGCGATTTCTGGCCCTTGATGCCGCGCCCGGCGGTCTTGCCCTTGCCCGAGCCCGGCCCCCGGCCGACCCGCTTGGCCTTTTTCGCGGCGCCGGGGTTGTCGCGCAGTTCATTGAGTTTCATGTCGCTTCTCCTGAGCCGGACGCGCCCCCGAAGCGAATTGGGCGGCCACGGCGTTAGCTGGATGTGAGATGCGGCCCGTGGGGGCCACCGGGGGCGTATAGACGGGACTCCGCGCCCATGCAAGCCTTTGCGCGCGGCATCGGGACGCGTGTCCGGCAGGGTGCATTGTCTTCGGTCGGGCGGGACGCTGGCGCGGGGAGATGCGAGCGGGACGGGTCTCGCTTGCGCTCCGGTGGGCCGATCGCCCGGCGATGGACCGCCAGTTCCGCGGGCCGCAACGGCAGCGCGCCGAGGGGGGAATCTGCCCCGCGAAAAGCGCGAAAAAGAGAAAAGCGCCCCAAGTGATGCGGGGCGCTTTCCGATCCGTAGGGTGGGTGTCAACCCACCGCCCGCTCAGCCGCGTTCCTCGACGATCTCGACGAGATGCGGGATCTTGGCGACCATGCCGCGGATCGAGGGGGTGTCCTCGAGTTCGCGGGTGCGGTGCATCTTGTTCAGGCCCAGGCCGATGAGGATCTGGCGCTGGACGGCGGGGCGGCGGATCGGCGAGCCGATCTGCTTGACCACGATGGTTTTCTTGGTCATGGGATCGCCTCCTTACGCTTCGGCGACGGCTTCGGCCGGCGCGTCATCCCGTTTCAGGATGTCGGCCACCTTCTTGCCGCGGCGCTGCGCCACCTGACGGGGCGAGCTTTCCTTGCGCAGCCCGTCGAGCGTCGCGCGGATCATGTTGTAGGGGTTCTGCGAACCGATGGATTTCGCCACCACGTCCTGCACCCCCAGCATCTCGAACACCGCGCGCATCGGGCCGCCCGCGATGATCCCGGTCCCTTGCGGGGCCGAGCGCATCACGACGCGGCCGGCGCCGTGGCGGCCTTCCATGTCGTGGTGCAGGGTGCGGCCCTCGCGGAGCGGCACGCGCATCATGGACCGCTTGGCCTGTTCGGTGGCCTTGCGGATCGCCTCGGGCACTTCCTTGGCCTTGCCCTTGCCGAAGCCCACGCGGCCCTTCTGGTCGCCCACCACCACGAGGGCTGCAAAGCCGAAGCGCTTGCCGCCCTTCACGGTCTTGGAGACCCGGTTGATCGCCACGAGACGATCGGCGAATTCCGGGGTCTCGTCGCGGTCGCGGCGGTCCCGGCGGTGTTCACGTTCTGCCATGTCTCGTCTCCTCAGAACTTCAGCCCGCCCTCACGGGCGGCATCGGCCAGCGCCTTGACGCGCCCGTGATAGAGATAGCCGCCGCGGTCGAAATAGCATTCCTCGACCCCGGCCTTTCTGGCCCGCTCGGCGATCGCCGCGCCGACCTTGGCGGCCGCCTCGACATTGTTCTTGCCGACCACGCCCAGATCCTTTTCCAGGCTGGAAGCGGCGGCCAGCGTCACGCCGGCGACATCGTCGATCAGCTGAACGCTGATGTTCTTGTTGCTGCGGAAGACCGACAGGCGCAGGCGCCCGTCGCTCATCTTGCGCAGCTTGTTCCGCACGCGCAGGCGGCGTTTCTGGAACAGGTCCCGTTTGCTGTTTGCCATCTGTCGCGCCCTTACTTCTTCTTGCCTTCCTTGCGGAAGATGAATTCGCCCTTGTAGCGGATGCCCTTGCCCTTGTAGGGCTCGGGACCGCGCCATTCGCGAATGTTCGCTGCCACCTGGCCGACCTGTTGCTGGTCGATGCCCTCGACGACGATCTCGGTCTGCTTGGGCGTCGTCACGGTGACGCCCTGCGGGACCTCGAAATTCACGTCATGGCTGTAGCCGAGGTTCAGCTTCAGCATGTTGCCCTGGCTCTGGGCGCGGTAGCCGACGCCCTGGATTTCGAGCTCGCGCTTGAAGCCCTGGGTCACGCCCTGCACGAGATTCGCGACCATGGTGCGCGACATCCCCCATTGCTGGCGCGCCCGCTTGGAGCTGCCCCGGGGGGTGACGGAGACGGAATTGCCCTCGACCGCGATGGTGACATCATCGGTCGCGGTGAAGCTACGGGTGCCCTTGGGCCCCTTCACTTCGACGGTCTGGCCGGAGACGGATGCGGTCACACCCGACGGCAGCTCGACCGGTCTTTTGCCAATACGAGACATTGCCTTCCTCCTTAGAACACGGTGCAGAGCACTTCGCCGCCGACATTCGCCGAGCGCGCGGCCGCATCCGACATCACGCCCCGAGAGGTCGAGACGATGGACACGCCCAGGCCCTGACGCACCTGCGGCAGTTCGCCAACGCCCATGTAGACGCGGCGGCCGGGTTTCGACACGCGCTTGAGTTCGCGGATCACGGGCTGGCCTTCGAAGTATTTCAGGCTGACTTCAAGTTCGGGCAGGCCGTTGGGGCCGTCCACCTTCTCGTAGCCGCGGATGTAACCTTCGTCGGTCAGCACATCCAGCACCCAGGCGCGCAGTTTGGAGGCCGGGGTGCGGACGGTGGACTTGCCGCGCATCTGCGCGTTGCGGATGCGGGTCAGCATATCGCCGAGAGGATCGTTCACGGACATTTCTTCCCCTCCTTACCAGCTCGACTTCACCATGCCGGGGATCTGGCCCTGAGAGCCGAGTTCCCGAAGCATGATCCGCGAGACCTTGAGCTTGCGGTAATAGGCGTGCGGACGCCCGGTGAGCTGACAGCGGTTGTGCAGCCGCGTTGCCGAGGAGTTGCGCGGCAGCTTGGCGAGCTTGAGCCGCGCCTTGAACCGCTCTTCCATCGGAAGTTCCTCGTTTTTTGCGATTTCCTTCAGGCGGGCGCGCTTGGCAGCATATTGCTTGACCAGGCGCTGGCGCTTGAGTTCGCGTTCGATCATGGATTTCTTGGCCATTGGTCCTGTTCCTCCCGCGATCAGCTGTTGAACGGCATGTTGAAATGCTTCAACAGCGCCTTCGCTTCCGCGTCGGTTTTCGCGGTGGTGGCGATGACGATGTCCATCCCCCAGACCTCGTCGACCTTGTCATAGTCGATCTCGGGGAAGACGATGTGCTCTTTCAGACCCATCGCGTAATTGCCGCGCCCGTCGAAGGACTTGCCGGGAACGCCGCGGAAGTCGCGGACCCGGGGCATGGCGATGGTGATGAGGCGGTCGAGGAATTCGTACATGCGGTCGCCGCGCAGCGTGACCTTGGCGCCGAGCGGCATGTCCTCGCGGACGCGGAAGCCGGCGATCGACTTCTTGGCCTTGGTGATGACGGCCTTCTGACCGGCGATGCGGGTCAGATCCTCCCGGGCCGACTTGGCCTTCTTGGAGTCGCGGACCGCCTCGGCGCCGCAGCCGATGTTCAGCACGATCTTGTCGAGCCGCGGGATCATCATGTCGTTCCTGTAGCCGAACTCTTCCTTGAGCGCAGCCTTGATCGTCTCGCGGTAGACCGATTTCAGGCGCGGGGTATAGGTGGCGGCATCAAGCATCGATCACGTCCCCCGTGGTCTTGGCATAGCGCACCTTCTTGCCGTCCTCGATCTTGAAGCCGACGCGGGTGGGCTTGCCATTCTTGTCGATGATGGCAAGGTTCGAAAGGTCGATCGGCATCGCCTTGGAGATGCGGCCGGCCTGGGTGGTCTGGGTCAGCTTCTGGTGGCGGATGGCCATGTTGATGCCGTCTACCACGGCCTTGCCGGCCTTGGGATCGACGGACGTGATCACGCCCTCGCGGCCCTTGTCCTTGCCGGTCAGCACGATCACCTTATCGCCCTTCTTGAGCTTGGCAGCCATCACAGCACCTCCGGGGCGAGCGAGATGATCTTCATGAAGTTCTTCGCCCGAAGCTCGCGCACCACCGGCCCGAAGATGCGGGTGCCGACGGGCTCGAGATTGTTGTTGAGGATCACGGCGGCGTTGCGATCGAAGCGGATCGCGGTGCCGTCCTCGCGGCGCACTTCCTTGGCGGTGCGCACGACGACGGCCTTGCGGACATCGCCCTTCTTGACGCGGCCGCGCGGGATCGCCTCTTTCACCGACACCACGATGATGTCGCCGACGCTGGCATATTTCCGCTTGGACCCGCCGAGGACCTTGATGCACTGAACCCGGCGTGCGCCGGAGTTGTCAGCGACATCCAGATTGGTCTGCATCTGGATCATTTGGTTTCTCCCGACCTTTGGGGACGTCTTGCCCCAGGGTTTCGTTCAAACCGGGCTGTGGGGATCAGGTCAGACCTGCGCCACCACCTCCCAGCGTTTCGTCTTGGACTTGGGCGCGCATTCCTGGATGCGTACGATATCGCCAACCTTGAAGGTGTTGGCTTCGTCATGGGCCCGGTATTTCTTGGTCTTGCGGATCGTCTTCTGCAGCACGGGGTGCTTGAAGCGACGCTCGACCAGGACCGTCACGGTCTGGTCGTTCTTGTCCGAGGTCACGGTGCCTTGCAGGATACGTTTGGGCATCTGTCTGGCTCCTTACTCGGCCGCCGCGCGGGCTTTTTCGTTCAGAACGGTCTTGATCCGGGCGACATTGCGCCGGATCTGCCGGACACGGGCGGTGTTCTCCATCGCGCCGGTGGCCTGCTGGAAGCGGAGGTTGAACGCCTCCTTCTTCAGGGCCACAAGCTGATCGCGGAGCTGGTCGGGGGTCTTGTCCCGAAGTTCGCTGGCGTTCATGCGCCTTGTTCCTTTCAACATCACCGAAGGGCCCCTCTTGGGTCACCCGGGATTCGGTGGAGTTCACATAGAAGCGTCGCCTATAGGGGAGATGCGATGGCGAGGCAAGCCGAAAGTCTCGGGGCGCGATCCTTTCGCAAGGGACGGTGGCGCCCGATCGCGGCGCGCCTCAGCGGGCGCAGTCGGCGCATCTGGTCATCGTGGGATCGAGATCGAGGCGCGGCAGGCCGATGAAATCGCCGCAATCGGCGCACCAGCCGAACTCGCCGTTCCCGATCCGCCGGATCGCGGCTTCCAGCGCCCGGCCGCGGGCGTGGCGGCGGGCATCCTGGGCCGCGGCCATCGCCTGTTGCTGAATGGCGTCCATGCGGCTGAGCCGTCCGACGCTCTGCTGGTCCAGTTCCACGGGCCTGCGATCGGCGGCGGTGCTTGCCGAGGCCGACCGAAGGGCGTCGAGCTCGGCGCGCAGGCGCGGCAGGAACAGCGCCTTCAGCGCGTCCGGGTCGGGCATGTCGGTCATTCGGTTCACCGCATCAGCACGACGGGGCATTTGCAGGTGCGGATCATCGCGGTGGTGGTCGATCCGATGACCAGGGTGCGGATGCGCGAATGGCCATAGGCGCCCATCACCATAAGGTCGATCCCGCCGCTCTCTGCCAGATCGCCCAGCGCCTTTTCGGGCTGGCCCTTCAGAATGCGCGTCTCGGCCTCGTGGCCACCGGCCTTCAGCGTGGCCCGCGCATTGTCCAGCGCACCGCGCAGTTCGGCATTGTCGGACCCGGCGCTGGCGACGATGACCTCGAGCCCGGCAAACAGCGGATCGCGGGCGACGTAGTCGACCGCCTTCATCGCGGATACGCCGCCGTCATAGGCGATCAGCACACGGTTGATCGGCCTGAAGGCACGATTGGCGACGAAGACCGGCTTGTGGCTGGCGCGCACGATGCGTTCGAAATTCGAGCCCAGATGTGGGCTGTCCAGCCCCGCCGCCTCGCCACGCTTGCCGATCAGGATCATGTCGGCTACGCCTTCCTTGGCCTCGACGGTGGCCACGATGTCGTCGTGGCGCAGCCGCGTGATCACGTTCGCGACCCCCTCGGCCTCGATCAGCGCCTTCGCGTCCTCCAGGATCGCGCGGCCCTGCGCCTGGGCGAGCCTGGCATGCTGTTCATCCAGCGCGCTGAGCTGTTCCATCAATTTCGAGCGCGCGCCCAGCCGGATCGAGCCGGACAGGTCGCGCTGCCCCCGCGCGCGGCGCGGGTCGATCACATGGTAGAGCTTGACCTGCGCCCCGGTGCGGCCCGCGATCCAGGCGGCGTGGTGGCAGACGCTTTCGGAATAGGCCGAGCCATCTACCAGTGCCATCAGTATTCCAGACATCCTTACCCCCTCAATGTCCCATCAGGTCGTCCATCGCGCCCGGCTTGTCATGCACAGCCAGCCGGTCGACGATGGTCTCGGAGGCCTTGTTCAGCCCCACGATCTCGACCGTCGCGCCCTCGCGGCGGAACTTGAGCACGGCCATGTCCAGCGCTGCAACGGACGAAACGTCCCAGATATGCGCGCGGCTGACGTCGATGGTGACGTGTTCCAGGGCCTCCTTGAAGTCGAAGGCCTTCATGAAATCCTCGGCCGAGGCGAAGAACAGCTGGCCTTCGACCATATAGGTCCGGGTGCGGCCGTCTTCGGAGATCTCGGAGCGCACCGCGAAGAGCTGCGCAATCTTGCCCGCGAAGAAGATGCCCGACAGCAGCACGCCGACCAGAACCCCGATCGCCAGGTTGTGGGTGTAGACCACGAAGAACACGGTCGCCAGCATCACGATCGAGGACGAGCGCGGATGCTCGCGCAGGTTCCGGATCGACGACCACGAAAAGGTTCCGATCGAGACCATGATCATGATCGCCACCAGCGCCGCCATCGGGATCTGCGTCACCAGATCGCCGAGCGCCACGATCATGAACAGCAGGAACACGCCAGAGGCGCAGGTCGACAGCCGTCCGCGCCCGCCGGATTTCACGTTGATGATGGACTGGCCGATCATCGCGCAACCCGCGATCCCGCCGATGAACCCGGTCGCGGTATTGGCCACGCCCTGGCCGATGCACTCCTGGTTGCGGTTGCTGGGCGTGTCGGTCAGGTCGTCGACAATGGTCTGGGTCATCAGGCTTTCCAGCAGGCCCACCACCGCCACCGCCAGCGAATAGGGCAGGATGATCTGCAGGGTCTCCAGGTTCAGCGGGATGTCGGGGATCAGGAAGACCGGCAGCGCGTCGGGCAGGTCGCCCACGTCGCCCACGGTGCGCACATCCAGCCCCAGCAGCGCCGCAGCAACCGTCAGCACCACGATGGTGACAAGAGGAGAGGGGATCGCGGTTGTCAGCATCGGGAAGAGATAGATGATCGCAAGGCCAACCGCGACCAGCGCGTAGGTCACCCAGGTCACACCGGTCAGTTCCGGGATCTGCGCGAGGAAGATCAGGATCGCCAGCGCGTTGACGAAGCCGGTGATGACGGATCGCGAGACGAACCGCATCAGATAGCCCAGCTTGGCCAGCCCCGCGCCGATCTGGATCAGACCCGCCAGCACGGTCGCGGCCAGCAGGTATTCCAGACCGTGTTCCTTGACCAGCGTCACCATCAGCACCGCGGTCGCCGCCGTCGCTGCCGATATCATGCCCGGACGCCCGCCGGTGATCGCCACGATCACCGCGATCGAGAACGACGCGTAAAGCCCCACCTTGGGATCGACGCCCGCGATGATCGAGAACGCGATCGCCTCGGGGATCAGCGCCAGCGCCACGACAAGCCCGGCCAGGATGTCGCCTCGGACATCGCCGATCCACTGGTCGCGATAGTCGTAAGCGATTTGATCATGCTCAACTCGATTCCTTTTCATCGCTGCGCTGCGATGCGCCGCGGTCTGGATTTTCGGTCTTCCGGAGGGTTTTCACCCGGAGGCACCATTCAGCGAGGCGCCGACAAGTTGCGGTTCGGGCGCTGAATAAAGGGATCCCTGCGAAATGCAAACGGACAAGCCCGCGCAGCGGGGCCTGCCTGCGAAGTCGGCCGGCGATGCGGCGGGCAGCCTGCGGGCCGGTCAGGCGGGACCGGGCCGAGAAGGGCCGGGTCAGGCCAAGCAAGACCGCTTGTCAGGCGCGCCGCCTGGCCCGCTTTCCGGTCTGCCCGACGCGACAGGATCCGTTTCCGGTTACGTCAGGGCGGCAGGGAAGCCATGCGGTCATGCCCCGGCCGCATCGCCCGCCATGCGACCTGCACCGCCCGGCTCAGGCCGAGCCGAGCCGAGCGAATGATCCCGGGCGTGGTTGCGGTACTGGGCGATGGCCCAGTACATCTTGCTGCGCGCGGTTGCGGGGGAGGGCGAGGGTTCGACCGACGCCTCGTTCTGCTTCAGGATCCATTCCGGACCGATCCGGACCATCCAGCGATGTCCCTGATCCTTGAAATAGAACGGCACGATTCCGTCGATCGTGCCCTTGCCGACGAGTTCGTTCTCTCTTTCCTGAATATCGATCTTGAGTGTCACCTGGTATCCTTTGTCTTCAAGCCATGGGGGTCGCGGCCGCCTGCCACGTCCGTTGCGGGCGGTATGCCGGAACTTTCTTGATTTATGATTAATGCGACCGAATGGCCGGACCGCCGAAACGTGCATCGGGCCCGCCTTCCCGAAAGACATAGGAATTCCGAGCGGGTTTGTCCACCGTTGCGCGCCCGTCCAGCCATGGCGCGGATGATTGGCGCGCGGCGTCGTGCGGTGGCGGCCCCGGCGAGGCGTTGCCGGCAGGGGCGGCGGATCATCCCGGCTTGCGGGTCTCGATGCTGGCCGCCCCGGGCCTGTCGAAGACGGCCATCTGGCTGGCGCCGCCGAGGTCGGGATGCTGGCCCGCGATGTCGTGGAACGCGACCGCGTAGCCCGCGGCCCCGGCCACGCGCCCGCACCATTGCCGGAATTTCGCCCGGGGCCATTCGAACCGGTGACCGGGATGGCGCATCCGGTGCGGCGGCACGCCGAGCAGCGGGTTGAACTCGGCATTGGGCGTCGTGATCACGATCATGCGCGGGCGCATTCCTAGGAACAGGGCGCGTTCCAGCTGCGACAGGCGGCCTGGGTCGATATGCTCGATCGTCTCGACGAGAATGGCGCAATCGAACCCGGCCAGATCGGGTGTGGGATCGGTCATCGAGGCTTCGCGCAGGTCGATCCGGGGGGGGAGGGGGCCGAGCGCGTCCAGCCGTCCGCGCAACCGCGCCAGCGCGCTGGGGCAGATATCGACGCCGACGAGTTCCGTGAGGCCGGGCTCTGCGGCCAGCCGCACGAACAGGTCGCCATCACCGCAGCCGAGATCGACCACCCGGGCCGCACCGCTGTCCCGCAGGACCGCTTGCACCGCCTGCAGCCGCTCCTCGTGCAGCCAGCTTGTCATGCGCCCGTCTCCGGGAGGCGCAGCAGCGCCACGTCCCTGACCGGCAGCTCGCGGGCCCGGCCCCGGTCCCCTGCCGGAAACCGGAAGGTCCTGGCCCGGTCGAACAGGAGATGGGTCGGATCCTTGCGGAAATGCCGGTCGACGAACCGTGACTCCCCGGTCCGGAAGCAGGTCCGGAAGGCCGGCCATCCGCCGGGGCGGACCGGCGCGCGCAAGCGGTCGAATTCCTGCGCCGGGCGGTGAAAATGCTCGGCCATCCCGGCCCCGCCGTTGCCGCGCGCGGCCTCGGAGGCGGTGAACCGGC
Organism: Rhodovulum sp.; assembly: GCF_011048875.1. Classification (NCBI taxonomy): domain Bacteria; kingdom Pseudomonadati; phylum Pseudomonadota; class Alphaproteobacteria; order Rhodobacterales; family Paracoccaceae; genus Rhodovulum; species Rhodovulum sp. The sequence continues at coordinate 3,479 of NZ_DSDD01000082.1, read as the reverse complement.
GCGTCATCGGGACAACCTGTCCAGCATCATTTCCCACAATTCGACACCAGGGCGCCGACCGACGGCGGGGCGTGGTCGCGTTCCCCGAACAGATGCCCCATGGCATCGCCGCCCGCAACCGGCCCGGTGGTCCCGGCGGCATTTTCCGAATGGCCCGGTAACGGCCGGTTCGCCCGGAAACCCGGGCGCCGCCGACCGCAATCGCTTGCGTCCCCGACGCGCCGATTGCGCATCGGGGCGGTTGCCATGAACAGGGCGCGCAACATGGGCGGCGCGCGCAGCGGCGGACCGGGCCAGCCTGCCACAGTGCAGCGATGCCGGCTTCCCCGGGCATTGCCGGAGCCGGGGATATGTGGCATCACCTTTTTTCAGACCAATTTCGATCCGGAGACTTCAGCCGCATGCCCGATTACGACGCCCTTCGCGAGGCAATGGTCGATACCCAGGTCCGGCCCTCGGACGTGACGCGCCTGCCGATCATCGAGGCGCTTCTTGCGGTTCCGCGCGAGGAATTCGTGCCCGCGGGGCTTCGCGGCGCGGCCTATATCGGAGAAAACCTGCCCCTCGCGCCCGGCCGCACCGTGCTGGAGGCGCGCAGCTTCGCCAAGATGCTCGAGGCGGTCGCCCCGGGGCCCGGCGATCTGGTGCTGGATCTGGGCTGCGGGCTTGGCTATTCGGCCGCCGTGATCGCCCGGATGGCCGATGCGGTGATCGCGGTCGAGGAGGATGCGGCGATGGCCCGGGAGGCCGAGACGCTGCTGGCCGAGCAGGGCGTGGACAATGTCGCCGTCGAGCGCGCCGCGCTGGCCGAGGGCGCGCCGCGCCACGGCCCCTATGACGCGATCGTGATCGAGGGCGGGATCGAGCATCTGCCCGAGGCGATCCTCGACCAGCTCAAGGAGGGCGGGCGGATCGTGGCGATCTTCGTCGAGGGCAGACTGGGCGTCGCGCGTATCGGCCGCAAGGTCGGTGGGGCGGTCAGTTGGCGCTTTCTCTTCAATGCCGGTGCGCCGGTCCTTCCGGGTTTCGCGCGCTCGCCGCAATTCCAGTTCTAGCGGGCAGGGGCCGTTCATCACCGCCGCGCCCGGGACAGAACAAGAGGCTGCGGACAACAAAGAGCGAGGCAGACATGAGCAGTTTCCTGAAAGTGCTGGGTGGCGCGGCCCTGTCGGCGGCGCTGGTTGTCGGGGGGGCATCCGCGCGCGCCGAGACGCTGACCGACGCGCTGATCGACGCCTACAAGAATTCGCATCTGCTGGAGCAGAACCGCGCGGTGCTGCGTGCCGCCGACGAGGATGTCGCCCGCGCCGTGGCGGCGCTGCGGCCGATCATCGACTTCGCGATCAACGGCCGCTACCAGGACGGCAACACCCGCAGCCCGACCCAGGGGCGGTATTCCTCCAGCGCGCAGGCCGAACTGACCGCGCGGCTTACGCTTTACGACGGCGGCAACAACCGGCTGGCGATCGACGCGGCGCGGGAATCGGTCCTGGCCACCCGCGCGGCGCTTCTGGGGGTCGAGCAGAACGTGCTGCTGGCGGCCGTGCAGGCCTATATGGATGTCTTCTCGGCGGTCCAGAACGTGACCCTCGCCGAGAACAATGTGCGGCTCATCTCGCAGCAATTGCGCGCCACCGAGGACCGCTTCGAGGTCGGCGAGGTGACCCGCACAGACGTTTCGCTGGCCCAGTCGCGGCTGGCGGCCTCGCGCTCGAACCTCGTGTCGGCGCAGGGCAACCTTGCCATCGCGCGCGAAGCCTACAAGCTTGCCATCGGCCGCTATCCCGGCGCGCTCAGCGGCATTCCGCGTTTTCCGGCGCTGCCCCAGAACTCGGATGCGGCCCGTGCGATCGCGGTCAAGACCCATCCCGAAATCGTGCAGGCCCAGCACAACGTCACCGTGGCCGAGTTGAACCTCGGTCGGGCCAAGGCGGCGATGCGGCCCAGCATTTCGGCGAGCGCCGGGGTGGTGGCCGAGGACGATGGCGGCAAATACGGTTCGGTCGGGCTGTCGCTGAACCAGACGATTTATCAGGGCGGCGGGCTTTACGCCGCCGAGCGTCAGGCCCGCGCCGGGGTCGAGCAGGCGCGCGCGGGGCTGTTGCAGGCCGTGAGGCTGGTCGAGGAGCGGGTCGGCAACGCCTGGTCCAGCCTCGCCGTTGCCCGCGCGCAGCTTACCGCGACCGAAGAGCAGATCGCCGCCGCAAAGCTTGCCTTCGAGGGCACCCGCGAGGAAGCGCGGCTGGGCGCGCGCACAACGCTCGACGTGCTCGATGCCGAGCAGGAGCTTCTGGATGCCCGCACCGCCCGGGTGCAGGCCGAGGCGAACCAGTATGTCGCGATCTACCGGGTGCTGTCCGCGATGGGCCTCCTGACGGCCCAGCATCTGGATCTGGGCATTCCGACCTACGATCCGCGCGCCTATTACAACGCGGTCTCGAACGCGCCCGCCAAGAGCATCCAGGGCAAGCAGCTCGACAAGGTTCTGGAAAGACTCGGGCGTAACTGACCGGTCCGCAGGCATTGTCTGGGGGCCACCATCCCGCTACGTTTCGGGGTAAGTTGGCAAACAAGGTCTGCGCTGGATCCATGCCGGAAAGCGTCCCCCCTCGCGACGACGAGATGATCTCGTCGATCCGCCGGAGCGTCGGCGACGAGGCGTCGGCAGGGCCCGGCGCACCGGGACGGCTGATCCTGACGCCTGCATTGCGGGTCGGAACGGAGGGTGGGCCGGCAGAGACACCGCCTGTGCCCGTTCGCGACAAGGCGCCGCCGAGCCTCCCCATGCAGCAGCCCGAATTCGCGGAGGCGTCGAGCCTCGAACAGAGGATCGCCGAGCTGGAAGCGGCCTTTGCCGGCTGCGACGACGAATGGGAACCTGACGGGACCGAGACGCTTGCGGCGGCCACCGGCTGGTCCAGACCCGCCGCTGCCCCCGTGCCGCATGAGGGCAGGGCCGCCGAGACGGCATCGTCGCGCGACCCCGTGGCGGGGGCGTCCGGTCCGCTGGCGGTTCAGGACGACGAGGCGTTGCGCAAGCTGGTGGCCACAATCATCCGGCAGGAGCTTCAGGGCGATCTGGGCGAACGAATGACGAAGAACCTGCGCAAGCTTGTGCGGCGCGAGATCAACCGCGCGCTGACCACGCGCGAAATGGACTAGCGCGGGGAGGGGCGGCGCCCCGGTGGCGATCCCTGCTGGGCGACGAAGACGCAATCCCGCAAAACGCGAAACGCGCCCCGAAGGGCGCGCCTTGGCGTGACCGGGACGAGGATCAGGCCGCTTCGGCCTCCCGGGCCTGGCGGCGTTCGCTTTCCTCGCGCGACAACGCGACCGATGTGCGCACGCCGCGGGCTACGAATTCCATCAGTCCGGTGACGACGCGCTCGTTCGGGTCGATCCCGGCGCAGGACAGCACCTCGCGCCCATCGCGCGAGCGCGCCCAGCGGGCGATCTGCTCGGGTCCGTTCCCGTATTTC